>CAZARO010000742.1:0-3710 GCA_964487165.1 uncultured Solibacteraceae bacterium
CTCGCGGCCGTATCCCGAGCGCTTCACTCCGCCGAACGGCAGCCGCGGGTCTGACAAGACCATGCCGTTGACGAAGACCATGCCGGCTTCGATCTCATCCACCAGCCGGCGCTGCTCGCCCTCGTCGCTGGTCCACACGCTGGCGCCCAGGCCGAACTCGGTATCGTTGGCCAGACGGATCGCTTCGTCGATACCGCCGGCGCGGAACAGCACGGCCACCGGTCCGAACAGCTCCTCGCGGTACGCCGGCGAACCCTCGGGAACATCGGCCAGCACCGTCGGAGCATAAAAATTTCCGGGGCGGTCGATTCGATGGCCACCGGTCAGCAGGCGCCCGCCCGCCGCCACCGTGGCGCGAACCTGCTCTTCCAGGTCGGCGAGAATTTCGGGAGTGGCCAGCGGACCCAGTTGCGTGGACTCGTCCATCGGGTCGCCTACGCGCAGGGCTCGCATGGCCTCCACGAAGCGGCGCTCGAAATCCGCCGCGACGGAGGTGTCGACGATGAATCGTTTGGCGGCGATGCAGGACTGTCCGTTATTGAGGACGCGCGCGTCCACCGCGGTGCGCACGGCGCGCTCCAATTCGGCCGAAGGCATCACCACGAAGGGATCGCTGCCGCCAAGTTCGAGCACCGTCTTCTTGAGCTGGCGGCCGGCTTGCGCGGCCACGTGCGCGCCCGCCGGCTCGCTGCCGGTGAGGGACGCGGCCTTGACGCGCGGGTCGTCAATCACGCGGCCCACCTGCGCGGAGCCGATGAGCAGCGTCTGAAACGCGCCCTCGGGAAAGCCCGCGTGGCGGATCACGTCCTCAATCTCCAGAGCGCACTGCGGCACGTTGGAGGCATGCTTCAGCAGCCCGACATTGCCAGCCATCAGCGCCGGAGCGGCGAAACGGAAGACCTGCCAGAAGGGAAAATTCCACGGCATCACGGCCAGAACCGCTCCGATGGATTGAAATTTCAGGTAGCTCGTTCCCGCGCCGGCGTCCAGCGGTTCGTCGGCCAGGAGCCGCTCGCCGTGTTCGGCGTAGTAGCGGCAGGCGACCGCGCATTTCGCCGCCTCGGCCCGCGCCGCGCCGATCGGCTTGCCCATTTCGAGCGTCATGATGTGCCCCAGGCGGTCCTTTTCGCGCTCCAGAATGTCCGCCGCGGCGGACAGCCAGCGCACGCGGTCGGCGAGCGGCGTCCGGCGATAGGCGCGCCAGGCAGTGTCGGCCCGCGCCAGCGCGCCGTCCACCTGCGCGTCGGTCAACGCTTCGAAGATGCGCAATGTCTCACCGGTAGCGGGGTTGATGGAAGCGATCATCCTTACTATTGTAGGGCGCGGTTAACGGTTCGAACTCAGGCACCGTCTCATAGGCCATCAGAGGAGGGTTTGTTATGCAGTTTCTGAAGTGTTCGTTAGCTATTCTTCTGGCCGCCCCCATTTTCGGGTCCGGCGGCAATCCCGATGTGGGCCTCACGGTCCACGAATGGGGCACTTTCACCACTATCGCCGACGGGTCCGGCGGTTCGGAACCTTGGTCTCCACTGGGCGGCGCGTCCGACCTGCCTTGCTTCGTCATGCATCTCAACGGGCTGCAATACAAGACCATGCCCGCCGTTCCCGGGCCGCCCACCCAGACCGTCACCGTCCGCATGGAGACGCCGGTGCTCTATTTCTACTCGCCGCGCAAGACCATCGTCTCGGTGGGCGTCGACTCCTTCAAAGGCTTGATCACCGAATGGTATCCCGATGCGTCCAAAGTCAGCCCCGGACCGCAGCTGACCTTGCCGCCCGTGCGCGCCGGACACATCGAGTGGAATTCGGTCGAAATCGTACCCAGTGAGAAGCCGTTGTACCTGCCTCGCGGCGGCGGCGCCAGCCACTACTATGCCGCTCGCAACACTGATTCCGACCTGGTGCACATCGGCCGGCGGCAGGAGAAGCTCCTCTTCTATCGCGGAATCGCCAATTTCTCCGTGCCCATGAGCGCCCGCGTGGCCGGCGATAGCGCGGTGGAGCTTCGCAATACTGGCGACGATCCCCTCGCGCTGGCCGTGCTCTTCGAGAATCGCAATGGGCAGATCGGCTATCGCATGGTACACGGCCTGCAGGGCAGCAGCCGCGTCTCAGCGCCGGCGCTTTCGGGCAGCCTCGATGGCCTGAAGCAGGAATTGTCCGACGCGCTGGTGGGCCAGGGTCTGTATCGCAAAGAAGCTGACGCCATGATCGAGACCTGGCGCGACTCCTGGTTCGAGGAAGGCATGCGCGTCTTCTACCTGGTGCCGCGGACGCTGGTGGATCGTGAACTGCCGCTCTCGATTCAGCCTGCGCCGGCGAAGATCGCACGTGTATTCGTGGGCCGCGAGGAAATTCTGTCGCCCTACCTGCGCGACCGGCTCGCGACCGCGCTAGCCGCCGGAAACACGCAAGCGCTCGACCGTTTCGGCCGTTTCCTGGCGCCGTTCATGCAGCAGGTGAAAGCGAACGCCGCACCCGCGGTTGCCGGATACCTGGCAACAAAATCCGCGCAAGCCCAGCAGGAGTTCTATAGCCCGACCTGCGTGAAGTGAAGCCGCGTGCGGTAAGCTGGCGTTTGGCCCTCGCACTTCTATTTTTCGCCGCGGTGCTGAACTACAAGGTAGCGTTGCCGGGCAATCATTACGAGTTCCCGCGCGACCATTTCAACCATCCCGATTACCGCACCGAGTGGTGGTACTACACCGGCAACGTACACGCGCGCGACGGCCATCGCTACGGCTTCGAACTGGTCTTCTTCCGCCAGGGCCAAGGCGAGAACCGCCAGCCCGCCGACAATCCTTCAGCGTGGCGCGTGGACGATCTGTACCTGGCGCACATGGCGGTCACCGACATCGACGGCGGCCGATTCCGGTACTTCAAGCGCCTCAACCGCGCCGGCCCGGGAATCGCCGGCGTCAGCTTTGACCAGGGCCGCATCTGGAACGGCAATTGGCAGGTGCGCTGGGACAAGGCTTCCAACGTGCAATCGCTCGCGGCGGTGGCCGACGGAGTGGAATTCTCCCTGCGGCTGACGCCCGGTAAGCTGGCGGTGATCCACGGCGAGAACGGCGTCAGCCAGAAGGCTGCCGGCGTGGGAAAGGCGTCGCATTACGTTTCGTTCCCGCGGCTGGCGGTGCAGGGCCGGCTCAATGGGGTGGAAGTGGCCGGCAGCGCGTGGATGGATCACGAGTGGTTCACCCAGCAGCTGGACGCGTCGCAGCAAGGCTGGGACTGGTTCAGCGTGCAACTCGCCAACGGCGACGACCTGATGCTCTTCGACCTGCGCCGCGCCGATGGCACCATCGACCCCTATTCTTCAGGGACCTTCATCGCCACAGACGGCCGCACGACTCACCTGAAGCGCGCCGATTTCGACCTGCAGCCGCTAGAGTACTGGAGCAGTCCGAAGACCGGAGCGAAGTACCCCGTGAAGTGGCGAATTTCCGTCCCGCAATTGGGAGTCGCGCTGGAGTGTACGGCTGCCGTGCGGGGGCAGGAGTTAGTCTCCGAAGGCGACATAGGCCCCACTTACTGGGAAGGTGCGGTGACTTACTCCGGCTCCTCGGCCGGCGTGGGCTATCTGGAGATGACGGGATATAGTGGAGCGGTCAAGTTCTAGGCAGGGGCTCCGTTCTTGGAAGCCAGTAGAGGGAGTTGCAAAATTCGAAGAACCGCTTGCTTGCGCGCGCGGCTCGGAATGGCGCCTC
>CAZARO010000743.1:0-3708 GCA_964487165.1 uncultured Solibacteraceae bacterium
GCAGGTACGGCTCATAGGCCAATGTAAGTGACATTGGGATGCCATCCTGCCCCACATAATGCCGGCTGTTCCACATTTATGTCGCTGGTGGGCAGGCTCACGCCGCGCAGGTTGCCAGAGTTTCCGCGGCCGATTCCTCCGGCAGCGGAAGCCGGCACGCGTCCAACACTCGCACCGCCGCGAACGTGCGATCTTCGCCCATCCACGGCCGGCCGGTTGACTGGCGAGCTTCTTCCAAAACGCAGCTCGTCAGTTCCGCCGTGCCGGCATGGGGATGCTCCCGCACCACATTCATCACCGTGTCTTCCGACACAGCTTCGCTGAAAATCGCCAGGATATCGCCCGGATGGAGGGTGGCGATTTCCTGACGGTAGCCGCCGCGCGCGGAGAGCCCCAGGATGGCGCCGGTCCGTTCCAACCGCTCCACGCCGCCCTCTTTACGAATCAGCAGCGGCGGTTCGTGCCCGGCGTTGACGTATTGCAGTTCGTGGCGCACGGCGTCGATGCGCGCGTAGAACCAGGGCACGCACAAGTCCTGCGGGCCCAGCAGATGGAGCGTGCCATTGAGTTCCCGCGCCAGCCCCGCCAGGTCATCGCGGCTTCCGGCCGTGAGTCCGCGGACGAGCGCTTGCAGGCAGTGAATATTAATAGAATGAGCTTCGCCGATGGACGGCAGGTCGCCGAAGGAAACTACCAGCCGGCTATTTTCCTGGGGGATGAAGTCGTAGAAATTACCGTTGGATTCGTAGGCGCACTGGCAGAAAGCGTTGTAATCGAGGTCCGGATGCCAGTGAGTGTTAGGAAGAGATAATGTCCTCATACTCACTTGACGCGGATGATGGCAATTTCATCGCAACCCAAATGGGCTAAGCCTGTAAAGAATTGTTAAGCAAACCACGTATCATTCGGGCACGCTGTGCCGCTCCAGCAACGCTACGGCGCGCGATTCTCCGCCCTGCTCCGCCAGGCGCGCGTGCCGCCATGCTGCCTTGTAATCGGCGCGCACCGCGTAGAGTTCGGCAAGCGCGGCGTGCGCGGCGGTGAAACCGGGGTCCAACTGCACTGCATGCAACAGCAAGGCGAGCGCCTCATCCTCGCGGCCTTCCATGCGATAGAACTCCGCCAGATGCCGATATGGCCGGGGATTGAGCGGCTCGCGCGCGATCCACGCGAGTTGCTCGTCCATGTGCTTGCGGGTCTCGGCATCGAGCACCGGCTGAATTACTTCTTTACGCCAAAAGCTCATTTGGACCCGCCCACTAAAATGATGCGCACGTCCGCCACGTTGGTATTCGTGGGCCCGGTGATGATGAGGTCGTGCAAAGGCTGAAAATAATGGTACGAATCGTTGCGGTCCAGATAGCGGCGCGCCTCGGGATTGCGGCGCACGGTATCGCCATCGGCAATGGCGCCGGCGGCGTCCGTGGGGCCGTCGCTGCCGTCGGTGCCGGCGCTAAGCACCACGACATTGCGCAGGCCGGCGATATCCAGCGCAGCCGCCAGCACGAACTCCTGATTGCGCCCGCCGAGTCCGTCGCCACGTAGCGTCACGGTAGTCTCGCCGCCGGTGACGATGCACGCCGGCGCTTTCACGGGGCGCGATGCGGACACAATTTCGCGCGCGATGGCGGCATGCATGCGCGCGATCTCGCGCGTTTCCCCTTGAATCTCGCTGGCCAGGACGAGGGTGCGAAATCCCAGGGCACGAGCGCGTAGCGCGGCCGCATCCAGCGCCAGGCGATTGTTGCCCACCAGGACATTGCGCACGCGGCGGAACAGGCGGTCACCCGCTTTGGGAGTTTCCGGCAGCTCTCCGCGAACGCCCTGCTCGAGCCGCTGGCGCACGCTGGCGGGCACGCGCTCCACCAGGCCGTACTTCTGCAGGATGGCGAAGGCGTCCGCGAAGGTGGACGCATCCGGCGCGGTGGGACCGGAGCCGATGACGTCGAGATCGTCCCCGACGACGTCGGAGAGAAGCAGCGATTCCACCGTGGCGGGCGCCGCCAGCCGAGCCAGTTGTCCGCCCTTGATGCGCGAAAGATGCTTGCGCACGCAGTTGAATTCGTGGATGGTGGCGCCGCACGCCAGCAGGAGCTGCGTGGTGGCCTGTTTTTCGGCCAGCGTGATGGGGTCGGCCGGCAGAGGCAGCAGCGCCGACGCGCCGCCGGAAATCAGGCACAGCACCAGGTCGCCCTCGCCTGCCTGGGCGGCGATTTCGGCGATGCGCGTGGAGCCGGCGACTCCCGGCTCGTCGGGCAGCGGATGGCCGCACGAGTTCAGCTCAATGCGGCGCAATTTCGCGCTGTTGCCGTACTTCACGTTCACCAGGCCGCCGGTGATTCGCCGCCCCAGCGCGCGTTCCGCGGCCAGCGCCATGGAAGCACCGGCCTTGCCCGCGCCGACGACGTAGATGTGGCGGTAGCGCGAAAAATCGCGCTTCCGGAGATGGCGGAGGCCGGCGTCCACCGGATCGGCTGCGGCCAGCGCCGCGCGGAAAATGGAAAGCGCCTGACGGCGCAGAAGGCGGCTCATTTTAGCAGCGGGTGGGAGAGGATGGTTTGTACCGTGATTTCCGGATCGTCGCTTTCGATGGCGACATGGAGGTCGGCCAGGGCGTAGCATTCGCGGCGCGCGTGGTAGAGCGCGGCAAACTTCTCCGCATCGCGCGCCAGGGGCCGGTGCTGTGCCTGCGAAACGCGGTGCTGCACTACCTCCAGCGGGCAATCCAACCAGATCGCGATGCCGTTGCGCAGCAGCAGATCGCGATTGGCCGGCTCGGTAAACGCCCCGCCGCCCAGCGCCAGCACCGCCGGACGGCCGCGCTCGATCCAGCGTACGTGCTGCGCCACAATGGCCGCTTCAATGCGGCGGAATTCCTGCTCGCCGCGTGTGTCGAAGATGGAGGCGATGCTGGTATTTTCGGCGCGCTCAATCTCGTCGTCGATATCGAAAAAGCTCCAGCCCAGCCGGACGGCCAGGTGACGGCCGATGGTGGATTTTCCGCTGGCCATAAACCCCACCACGTAGAGGCCGGGCGTTCGTTTGAGCCTGAGATTCATGCCGTGCCGTTCATTTCCGCCATGCGCGCTTCCACCAGCGACGGGAAGAGGCGCGCCAGTGCTACCAGGAGCCATCCGGCCTTCGGTGTCACGATGGTGCGGGCGTCGCGCTCCACGCCGCGGCGGATGGCGCGCGCGCATTCCGCCGCGCCGATGGCCCGGCGGCGCGCGCGCACCATGGCATCGGGCGGCTGGCCGCCGCGCACGTGCTGCTGGAACCCCGTGGTGACATATCCGGGGCAGACCAGCATGGTCTTCACGCCATCGCCGCGCAATTCCATGCGCAGCCCTTCGGTGAGCGCCGTCACGGCGTATTTCGACGCGCTATAGAGCGTTGCCCAAGGCAACGGCATCTTGCCTCCAATGGAGCTCACGTTCACGATGGTACCGCTCCTCCGATTGCGCATGTGCGGCGCCACCAATTGAATCATGCCCAGAAGCGCGAAAAAATTCAATGCCATTAACTGGCGGACATCCTCCATCGGGGCGCTCCAGGATGGCCCGTAGAGCCCCACGCCGGCGTTGTTGACCAGCACGTCGATGGCGCCGAATCGCTCCAGGGTGCTGTCTACCACCCGGTGCCGCGTCTCTTCGAGAGTGAGATCGCCCGCGGTAATCAGGGCGGAAGGTCCGCCGGCGCGCTCCAGCC
>CAZARO010000744.1:0-3704 GCA_964487165.1 uncultured Solibacteraceae bacterium
CCAGTGTATCAGTGAGGAAGGGGCGGGGCTGGAGAATTGGTGGCTGGAGTGTGCGCGCGCCAGTCCTAAGAGGCCCCCTGTTTCTCTGCGGGAGAAGCACCTGGCAGCACGTCGAAAAACAATGCCTTTAACCCGAGGGCCCATACAGCGGTTAGGAAAATACGCCGCACCCATCGGTCACCGATCCGGATAGAAAGGCGGGCACCCAGGAGCGCGCCAACGAACATTGTGATCCCGAGAATGCAGCCGAGACGGTAATCGATCAGATGGTGGGTCATGAATACGGCCGTGGCGATCGCGGACGAAAAAACGTTGATGAGTTTTGTCGTGGCCACGGCCTCGACAAAAGACTGACGGAAGAGCGCCGCGTACACAGCTGTCAAGATCGTCACATAACCGCCGCTGTAAAAGCCCCCGTAAATGCCAAGCAGGAAGGTCAAAGCATAGCCGGTGAATTCGGCAGCCGAAGACGGCGGGGCAGCGAAGCCGGGCGTGCCAGATTTTCGGTAGACGGCGGAGAAGACCGCCACCGCAATCATAGCCCCGGAAACGATCAGCGATACGGATTGCTGTGGGACGCGGAGAAGCAACAACGCACCGAGCAGCGAGCCGGCCAGTGTCAGTAGAATCAGCCGCGGCAGTCGCCGTCGATCGTCAACGGTTTTCCTTCCCGAAGAAATGGCAGGCTCCCGCCAATGCTGAGAAAAACTAGCGCGAACATATTAGTGGCCACGGCAGTGCGTGGCTCTATACCGAATTGGAACATCACTGGTACGGTAATCAGCGAGGTGCTGCCGGTGATAACGCTGACGGAGCTGGTTGCGAAGAAAATCGACATCAGCCACAACAGTCTGCCGGTTGCCATTCCCCCAATATTCTAACCGGGTGGCCTGCGGGCGAGTGATTCTATTTGACGGTAGCTGTCCCCTTGGTGATCTCGGCGGAATCGCCTGTCTGATGATCGGCGATTTGAAACCGCAGAAACTCATAGACGGCCGCCAGTGCTTTTTTGTTCTGGGTGGCGATCCGCACCCGGCCGCCGCGGTCAACGTCTTCGTAGCGATACTGCAGCTTCTCTTTCAATGCCTGAAGCACAGGAACGCCCGGTGGGACCTGGTCATGGATGAGCATGGGCGCTTTGAAGTCACCCGCCGCGAACATGCCGGCGATATGGGACAGGTGCAGACGAATTTGGTCACGGCTTCCCGTGTCGTTCGGATCGTTGGCGGTCACTTCGATTGCTCCGCCGTCAGCGTAGAGCCGGAAATGATGGGTCGTCTTGTCGTGGGAGAATCCCATCATGTGATCCCCACGTTGCTCAACACCCTTGTGATGATCGTCCTGGGCCATGATGGCGGTAGTAGTCAGAAGCAAGGCAGCAATTAGTCTCGTTTTCATTGGTTAGTGGTCCTTATTGGAAAGCGGTGGGATGAGGGATTCCAGCAATCCTGCACGTTTACCCTCCGGTGTACGGTCGAGTTGGTCTCCCCATTGCGCAACGACGGTCTGCAATTGGGTTCGCAGCGCCAGAAGATCGGAGATTTTCAGATCGAGCTGGGCAAGTTTCTCTCTTGCCAATGCATGCACCTGCCGGCATGGTGCGCCTCCGCCGTCACGTACGCGCAAAACACGTGTCAACTCGGTGAGGCTAAAGCCGAGGGCAAGGGCGCGGCGAATGAGCCGAACCCGGTCCGCCGCTTCTGGCGGATATTGGCGGTAACCACCGGCCGTGCGCGCCGGCCGCGGCAGTACGCGAAGCCGCTCATAATGCCGTAGAGTATCGGTGCTGACGCCCGTCAATTTCGCCAGCTCCCCGGATCGCAAATAGCGTTGCTTATCGGTTCCCACATCCCAAGAATAGTATCCAGGGTGGAACCGGTTCCAGGGTCAAGCGTTTTCTTTCAGCCTTTCCAGAGCGCGCTGCTGCCATGCGCTTGACTTGCTCAGGTGAACCCCTGAAGTAAGCTTACTCCGGCAGCGGCCGCCCCTTAGTTTCCGGTGCGAATGGCAGCGCTGCCAGTCCGAGCAGAAACACCAGACTCATGCTGACTCCGGCGTACCGCATAGGCTCCGCGTGCCAGGCGAAGACGCTGCCCGTGAGATAGCCGAAGGTGAAGGGACCGAGCGCCGCCACGGCACGTCCCACGTTATAGCAGAAACTGGTGCCGGTGCTGCGCAGGCGCGTGGGAAACAGCTCTGGCAGGTAAATGGCGTAGCCCCCGAAAAGCGTCATCTGTGAGAAGCCCATGAGCGGGACCATCCAAAAGATGTCGCTGATGGCATGTAAGTTCCAGAAGGTGTATGCCGTCATTCCCAGGGCCGCCAGAAAGCTAACGGCAAACGCCACGCGCCGCCCGGTATAGTGAGTGAGGTAAGTGAACGCATACACGCCGAAGAAACCGCCTAAGTTCTGAAACAGCGATGTTATGCCGATCCAGGTGGTGGTCTTACCGGCCAGCGCGGCGCCACTTAGTCCCTGCGCATGAAACGTCCGCATCAGCACGGGCTGGAATAGATCATAGCTGAAATAGCCTATGCCCCACAGTCCCACTACTCCAGCCACGGAGAGCATCAGGCCGATCAGGGAATTGCGTCCCCAGCGCGGGTCAGAGAGTAACTCGCGGTAAGATCCCAGGCGCTTCTTTTCGGCGCGCGCCTTGAGCCATTGCTCGGGCTCCTTCAATTGGCGAAATACCACAAACGCCAGAGGCGCGGGAATCGCGCCCGACAAGAACTCCCAGCGCCAGGCGCCGTGGATGGCGCCCGACCGTTCCAGCAGGCCGAGCAGAATTCCGACTCCGGCGGCGATCATATTGCCGATGGCCGCGAACGATTGCAGCGTGCCCAGGGCGTAAGGCCGCGCGCGTTCCGGCACCACCTCGGCCACCAGCGCGACCCCTACGGAGAACTGCCCGCCGACACCCAGTCCGCACAGAAAGCGGTACCCATTAAAGTCCCAGATGCCGGTGGCGAACATGCTGAGGCCGGTGAAAAGGGTGTAGCAGAGGATGGTCCAGACCATGGTGCGGACGCGGCCAATGCGGTCGCCGAGGATGCCGAAGAGGACGCCGCCGGTGGCCCATCCGATCATGAAGATGGAAGTGGCGTAGGCGCCCATGGCGTCGGTGGCCTGCGCGCCCATCAGGTCGTGGATGGCTGGTTTACGGGCGAGGTTGAAAATCTGTTGCGCCATGGTGTCGAACATCCAGCCGATGCAGCAGACCGCGAGGACGAACCACTGATAGCGGGTGAGGTCCTTGTACCAGGCATACTTGGGGTTCGCCATGAAGCTGTTATTGTTTCGGAAATGGTGCGGAGGCGCAAGTTCGGGGAACATTTGCGGCAATTGCGAGGTCCATATAAGCGGTGCGAGCAAGAGCGACCGCTATCGTTTTCGTTGTTGGGGCGTTGCTGCGGATCGGCGATTACGCGACTATCGAACGCCTGGTGTCACACCGCGGTCACTTGTACGCTGACCGTGAGAATTGATGCCAAACTTTGGTGGGGCGGGCTTCAGCCAGGCTTCAGCCTGCTGGGGACTTTAGTCCCGCCAGTTCGGTGGGCGGACTGAAGTCCGCCGCAGACTAAAGTCTGCCCCACAATGCGCTGCGCGCAAGCTTTCAGCTTCCAGCCGGGGTGCTGCGCGCGGGCGCAGTCCAAGGGAGTCAATGACAGCCAAAGTGGTACGGCTGAGAATAAAAGAC
>CAZARO010000745.1:0-3704 GCA_964487165.1 uncultured Solibacteraceae bacterium
CGAGGGGTAACTGGCCAGCGTCAGCATGAAGGGGGTGTCCGGCGCGATGAGGGCGTTGAAGCATCCGAACGGCCGGATGCCGGCCCGCTCGGCGGCGGGGACGAGGCCGTGCTGCAGATAGGCGGTGGTCTTCTCCACCTGGCGGCCGCTGCGCAGGTGGAAATACCGCAGTTCCAGAATGGCGCGCGGTGCGGCGGCGGGGGTTTGGGCTTGCATGAGAGCTGCTCCTATGGGAAGAGTGAGAAAAGTTCGGCGTTGCACGTATATACTGTAACGCCCTGCCGGAGCGCCGTAAACTCAGGGTGTATGCAGGTGGGCATGCCAAGCCGGACGGCCTTGTCGGCGGCCTTCCATCGCGCCGCTCACCAGGTGCTGGACCAGGGCCGGATATTCGCCGATCCGCTGGCGCTGCGCATCTTGAACGAAGATGCCGCCGGCGTTTCGCGCTGGGCGGAAGAGCGCGCATCCGAACGTAGTATGCGCACCTTCATCGCGGCGCGGACGCGCTTCTCGGAGGATGCCCTTGCCTCCGCATATGCACGCGGCGCGCGCCAGTTGGTGGTGTTGGGCGCGGGCCTCGACACCTACGCGTATCGCGGCGCGCTGCGCGACCGCCTGCGCATCTGGGAGGTGGACCATCCGGCGACGCAGGCCTGGAAGCGCCGGCGTCTGGCCGACGCGGGCATCCCGCTGCCGGCGAACCTCACCTTCGCTCCCGTCGATTTCGAACGCCAGACGCTAGCCGAGGGATTGGCCGCCGCCGGTTTCGATGCGGGCGAGCAGTCGTTCTTCACGTGGCTCGGAGTGGTGCCCTATTTGACCGAGGAGGCCATCTGGTCGACGCTGGGGTTCGTGGCGAGCCTGCCGCAAGGCGCGCACGTGGTCTTCGATTATGGGGACCCTCCGGAGTCCCTATCGCCAGAAATGCGACTCGCGCACGAGCGGCGGGCGGCGCGGGTCGCGGGCGCGGGCGAAGCATTCCGCAGTTATTTCGATTCGGAAAAGCTGCGCGCGAAATTGATGGCTGGCGGTTTCCGGGAAGTGGAGGATCTGGGGCTGCCGCAGATCGCCGCGCGGTATTTTCCCCATCGGGCGGCGGCGATGCCCGAGAAAGGCGGGCATGTGGTACGTGCGTCAACGGTATCAATTTAGTTCCCGTTATACGGCGTGAAACGAGGATTTTGTTCTCGTTGTGTCGGCAAGTCCAATCGATCCAGAGGCCTGCCCCCCATTCTGACTTCTGACTCCTGACTTCCATATCCCGCAGGGATATCAAGGCGAAGCCTTGGCTGGTTAGCGATGCTTGCCGATCTCAAGCGGAGTGGGGTAGACTAAGTCATACGGACTAAGTCCATGCGCATTTCGAAGATCATCAACGTCCACGAAGCCAAGACTCATCTCTCGCAACTCATAGAGCAGGCGGCAAAAGGTGAGCCGTTTGTGATCGCCAAAGCGGGCAAACCCATGGTCAAAGTCACGGCCCTCGATGCGCCGGTAGGCGGCCAAGTCCGGCGGCTGGGCTTCATGACTGGCCGAATCGTAGTGCCTGACGATTTCGACCGGATGGGAAGTTCCGAGATAGAACAACTCTTCGAAGGAGACGTTTGAAGATTCTCTTGGATACGCACATCCTGCTCTGGGCTGCAGGCCAACCCGATCGTTTGCCTGCAGCCGCACGGGAATTGCTGGAAGATCCGCGGAACGAACCGGTTTTCAGCTCGGCAAGCCTATGGGAGATCGCCATCAAGAGCGGACTTGGGCGGAGCGACTTTCAAGTGGACGCGCGGTCACTTCGCCGGGAACTGCTGGATAACGGCTATCTGGAACTGGCGATCACTAGTGAGCACGCTGTCGCCATCGACTGCCTGCCGCCGATCCACAAAGACCCGTTCGACCGGCTTCTGATTGCGCAGTCGATGGTAGAAGGCATCACGCTGCTTACCACCGATCCGCTGGTGGCCCGATATCCCGCGCCGGTGAAGAAGGTCTGACTGGCCGGTGCGGCATCGGGTTCCAGGCTGGCGCGGGCCCACGGACGGCCGGTAATCTCCGGCGGCGACCGGCACGCCTGCGAACGCAATGCCTGCATCAATCTCACTAATTAACGCCCGCACGTTCGCCGAGCGCGAGGTCACCAGCAATGCCGGCGTGATAGTTTTGCAGGATATGCCGCTCCCCGGCAAGCAGAAACTGCGCGGCGAGATCTCCGGACGGCAGGCAGACGCCGAATTCCAGGAATATAAGGACCGTCTGGATCAACGCTTTGTGGCGGCTTTCGACGGCGAGACTGGCCTGCCCGCGTAGACGTTTGCAGTGCAGCACCTCGCCCGCAGAAGCTCCGAAGGCACTCTGACTATCCTCGACGCTCCGGGAAGTTTGCTGCCTCCCGGCCTGACGTTGAACTCGTCCAGCGGGGCGATCGGCGGCACACCGCCGACGGTCGGCGCCTATTCCTTCACCGTGCCCGCCACGGATTCCGCCAGCAATGTGGACGCCGCGAATTTCACGGTTTCCTTCTACAGCTTTTGCGATCTGAAAGGGGGCGGGGCGACAACAGTATCGGATGTCCAGCAGATTATCAATGAAGCCCTGGGCGGGCTGCCGGCGGTGCACGATCTAAATAGCGACGGGGTGGTGAACGTGGTCGACATCCAACTCGATATTAACGGCACGCTGGGGTTGGGGTGCTCGGCGTCGGCGGCCTGAGATTGCCGTGCTACGCCGCGGGCGGGTTCATGAGGAGGCGCTTCTCGATCTCCCACAAGCGCCGTTCGAGGATGCCCATTCGTTGCTCGATGGAGGTCACGTTGTTGCCCATGTTGGCCTCGAGCTTGCGGAACTGAGTGTGAACGGACTCCTGCCAGGGCAGGAAGGCCTTCAGGATCTCCGTCTGCATGTCGCGCATCTGTTCGGACAGCTCGGCCTTGACCTCGGAGAGCTTCGTGTCCAGCTTGGTGTCCATCCTGGACTCAAGGTCTGACAGCTTCGTGTCCAGCTTGGTGTCGATCCTGGCCTCAAGCTCTGACAGCTTCGTGTCCAGCTTGGTGTCCATCGTGGCCTCAAGCCCGGACAGCTTGGTGTCGATCCTGGCCTCAAGCTCGGTCAAATCCTTCTTCGTCGCGGGAGCGCTCTCGTCCTCTGCCATACCCATATGCTACTCCGCCACCGCCTTCGACTCAATCAGCCCGCGGATCGCGGCGAGGAAGTCCGCCACGGATTTCACGCCCTGATCGCCGTGCTTGCGATTGCGCACCGCGACCTGCCCGTTCTCCTGCTCGCGATCGCCCACCACCAGCATGAAGGGAATCTTCTGTAACTGCGCCTCGCGAATCTTGAAGTTGACCTTCTCGTTGCGCTCGTCCAGAGTGACGCGGATGCCGGCGGCGGTCAGCTGCTTTTCGATTGCGCGCGCGTATTCCGATTGCCGGTCGGTGATCGGCAGCACGATCGCCTGCACCGGCGCCAGCCACAGCGGAAACGCTCCGGCATACAGCTCGATGAGGTAGGAAATCATGCGCTCCATGGTGCTGACGATGGCGCGGTGAATCATCACCGGGCGATGTTCCTTACCGTCCGGCGCCACGTAATGCAGATCGAACTGGCTCGGCAGATGGAAATCCACCTGAATGGTGGAGTAAGTTTCCTCGTGGCCCATCACGTCGGCAAGCTGTATGTCGAGCTTGGGACCGTAGAACGCTGCTTCG
>CAZARO010000746.1:0-3704 GCA_964487165.1 uncultured Solibacteraceae bacterium
CCACCAAGAGCGCCTCGGCGACGGTGACGTTGATCCCGCCTGTGATGGTCAGCCTAACGCCCTTGACGGCCGCTCTCGCCCCGTCGCAACAGCAGCAGTAATACCAGCAATACGGCCGTCACGTGGAGCCTTGGTTCGAATACCGGGACCATCGGCAGTTCGGGCTTGTACACCGCGCCTGCCACCGTCGCCAGTCAGCAGACCGTGACGGTGACCGCGACGAGCGTGGCGGACGGTACCAAGAGCGCCTCGGCAACGGTGACGTTGAACCCGCTGCTTACCATCTCCAGCTTGTCCTCGGCGTCAGCCGCGGGCGCGCAAATCGTCGTTTCCGGCTCCGGCTTCGGAGCAACGCAGGGAACCGGGCCGTATGGCTCGGCAGTACTCCTGGTACTGTAGTGAGTTGGAGTGACACTCAGATTACCGCTACGGTGGCGTCTAACGCGGTATCGGGAAGCGCCTACGTGCAGCAGTGGGGCCTCATGTCCAACGCTATGGCTTTCTCGGTCAGTACCGCGACGATCACGGGCGTCGCGCCGGCGATCGCTGCGCCGGGCGCCTGGGTGACGATCACCGGCTCCGGCTTCGGCGGGTCGCAGGGCAGCGGCAATGTGTGGCTGGGCGGGACAATTGCGGCGATACAAAGGACCGGCGGATGGAGCGACGGCCAGATCGTAGCGCAGGTCCCTACAGGAACGACTGGCACTGGCGCCCAAGTCCTGCAGAACGGCGTCATGAGTAATGTGGGGACATTTACCGTCGATGCGCTTCTGCTTACCGGTATCGGGCCAACGCCGGGGAGCAGTCCGCCCGCCTTCACCCTTACGGGCACAGGCTTCGGCGCCAGCGGAACCGTCTGGTTGGGCGACCGGGCCGGAAACGCGGTGAGTTGGAGCGACACGCAGGTGGTGGCGACGGCCGATCCCCAAGCGAAGAGCGGCGTGGCCAAGATTCTACAGAATGGCGTATGGAGCAATGCGAAACCGTTCATCGTGACGGTGCCGGGTGGCAACATGGTGGTGCCCAGCGTGCTCAATATGGTGGTCGGCTATACGCGTTCGATTCAGGCTTTGAATTCGTCGAGCCAGCCGGTGACAGGGTTGACGTGGACGTCGAGCGATCCAACCGTGGTGAGCCTGTCGACCGACGACCCGCCGGTGCTGACCGCGGTCGCCGCGGGGAACGTGACGATCACGGCGGGGACGGGGTCCGCAGACGTCACTGTGTATGCCGGGAGTCTGCCCTTGGGGACGGTGATCTGGTCGAATCCCGGGGACGGGTCCGGAGTTACTAAGATCGTACCTGCGGTGCCGAGCTCGAGCGGAGTGGCGGATGTGTTCGCGTTTCAGAACGACGGAATGGTCCAAGCGATCACCAGCGACGGGACGACGGCGTGGACGGCAGACGTGAGCCAGACGTCGCTGGTGTTGCCGGATTTCCTGGGCGGCCTGGTGGAACTGCAGACAGATCAACTTGGCTTGCCAACGGCAATTGTAAAGTTGGATGGGATTACCGGGCAGCCCTATCCGGCGTACACGGCTCCCTGCTATGTTCCGGGGGGATCGGGATCAGTGCCCTGTCTGGGTGGGCTGATGGCCGTGCATCCCGACGGCACCGTCTTTGCAGTTCTAAGCGGCGGGGTGAACTTTTCGGTGGGGGCCATCGATCCCACTACCGGTACGCTGAAGTTCAACGTGCTAGGGTCACCGTCCGTTGGAGACGGCGTGGCCGAGGAAGAATTTCAGGCGTACCAGCTCATCATCGCGGGCGACGGCTATGCCTACCTGGCGTACAAATGGGCGGAATTCGCTTCCGACAATCTGCATCTTATCCGGCACTTCATGGTGCTGCGCGTAAACTCGTTTTCGGTGCACCAGGTCCGGTAATCCTGGTACAGTATTTCTTTAACCCCACAGTAGTGCCATATCCAAAGGTCGTGCTGGTCCACGAGGTTTTTCATCACGCCTATCTTGGCTGGACGGATCTCCAAATCATGAACGATCCCTATTTCCAGCAAAACGGGCTATCGGCCGGCGCACCCGGCAGCGCCGCCATCACTGGCTGGATGAGCACTGACTGCACCTGTACGCCCGCGCTGGGCAACAACGCATGCACGGCAGGTACCGCAAGCTGGGGAAAGTGACTATGAAGCCGTTATTTCTTATACTGAGCTCTCTGCTCGCCGGGTTCCTCGGCGGGCTTGTTGGAACCCGCGTGACTCGAACCGGTGACGGGTCCGGCGCGGTACCGGTGGTCCGCGCAAGGAAGTTCGAACTCGTTGACCAGACTGGACGAGCAATCTCCTATTGGGGCATCGATCAGGAGAAGCATGCCGTTTTGGCTTTCGGCTGGTACGCGCTGGGAATAGCGCCAGGAAGCGCCGATGCTCCCGTCAGTTCACCCGGAGGCCTGGAGAATCCGCGTAACCAGTACGGTACGTTCGGAGTGGCCGGCAGTATCCCGTTTGTGCACTTGAGGGCACCCGACGGGGAGACCCACATGAGTTTGGGCCTCAACCCATACGGCAAGCCGATCATCTGGATGGCGGACGAAATTGGGCAGAGGCTGTTTCTGGGAGTCATGCAGAGCGATACGCCAGGTTACGGCGACTATGAATGGGCGCTGGCCTTTGACCCGGCCAGAGGCGAGATGGATAGCGCGGCTATGGGAACGTTGTTCCGTGAGAAGGGGGGACAGCGATACGTCAGAGGGTTCCTCCAAGTCGAGAAGGGTGAAATTAAGTTGCGGCCCTGGCCACCAAAGTAGGCTCCTCATTCTGCAATGCGAGGATTTGACGCCCGTCAGCCCCTCCGAAACATCCAAGCCGGGCCGAGCCCGCATTGCACTGTGATGGTTGAGCTGGCCGCAGTGGCGAAAACTCTACTACTACTACTACGACTTCTTCTTCCTCACCAGCTTCGGCGCCGACACCGCCCCTCGCGTCAGTGCATCCTCGATAATCGCCGACTGCTCCGCTTGATGCCGCTTGCCGGAGCCGGTCGCCGGGCTGGCGCTGGCCGGGCGGCCGACATACCGCAAGTCGCGCCCGGTGGCGTCGAGCAGCGGCTCGATCTGATCGTGGATGAAGTGCCACGGGCCCATATTGCGCGGCTCTTCCTGGGCCCACACAACTTCCGCGTCCTTCGAATAGGCGCTTAGAATCTCGGCGGCCTGGTCGGCGGCGAAGGGGTACAATTGCTCTACGCGAATCAGCGCGACGTGGTCCGCCTTCCGTTCCTCGCGCGCCTGCAGCAGATCGTAATAAATCTTGCCGGAACAGAAGACCACGCGCGACACCGTCTGCGGGTCGGCAGCGGTATCCGGCAGGATTTCGATGAACCCGCCGGTGGAGAAATCGTGCAGCGTGGAGACCGCGCGCGGATGGCGCAGCAGGCTCTTGGGAGTGAAGATCACCAGCGGCTTGCGCGTGCCGCGGCGGTCGTGTCCGCCGTACATCTGGCGCCGCAGCAGGTGAAAGTATTGCGCCGGCGTAGTGCAATTGCAGACCAGCATGTTGTTCTCGGCGCACAGCACCAAAAACCGCTCGATGCGCGCGCTGGAATGCTCCGGCCCCTGGCCTTCGAACCCGTGCGGCAGCAGCATCACCAGGCCGGTCGGCTGGCCCCACTTCTGCTCGCAGCAGGAAATAAACTGGTCGATCATGATCTGCGCGCCGTTGGCGAAATCGCCGAACTGCGCCTCCC
>CAZARO010000747.1:0-3698 GCA_964487165.1 uncultured Solibacteraceae bacterium
TGTTCTGGTAGCTGCGTTGCTCGGTAAAGTTTAGGTTTACGTATGTGCCCGTAAGGAAACTTTGGCTGTAAGAAATGTAACCGTAGCGGTAAGTGGTCACCAGTTCCGTAGTGGCATTTAACTGAGTGTTGGTTTCCGGCGTGGTCTGGTGGCCCGCTCCCGCCTGGATAGAAAGGCTGGGGTCGAGACTCGGGGGATTGGGTCCGATGCCGGTGATGACGCTACCGACGGAACCGATCCCTCCACCGCCGGCAAGCCCGCTCGATGCCAGACTGACGCCCGCCGTGCTGACGCTGGTGGGCCCCGGGAGCACCGGCGAGGTGATGTCGCGCAACAGACCGCCCGATTCGGCGCGCTTCAAGACTTCTTGCGACAGAAACGGAGCGTAGCGCTGCACCGCGATATCGAGATTGTTTTCGAGCGCCAGCGCGATCACGTCCTGCGCGGAAAGGTACAGGTTGCCGCTGCGCACCAACTGCTCCAGGCGCGGCGAGTTGGTCAGGCGGATCTGCGGAACGGTGCGCTTTTCCAGGTGGAATGGCTTGAGCAACCAGTAGGTGTACTTGTTCTGAGGGGGTGTGTCAATAGAAACTTCCGACGGTTGCGCCCAGAGGGCGGCGGCGGAAGCCAATAGCATCATGACAAGAAAACGCGGAGCAGGCATGTTAGAGTCCGGGCACACCATCGCAACTGCACTGCCACCCTCGTCATGCCGTGGAATGCATTGATATAGCTATACTTATGGCTGTGCCCGAGAGGCGTCCGCAAGTCTCGGAGTGTTCGCTTGCGGACAGCAGCTTTGCGGAAACGGACGGGCGAGGCGGGCGATCGCGCGGTCAGCGCAAGGCGGCCACGTTGACCGTATAGCCGGTGCCGGCGGGGGGATTCTGCTCCTGGATCTCGTCGGCTTTCTTCTGGACGGCCTTGGCTTCGTTCTTGTGGCCCGTCCACTTCAGGATGGCGGCATAGTTGGACAGATAGTGGGCCAGGCGCGGATGGTGCGGTCCCAGAGACGCCTCCGCCAGGTCGACTGCCTGGCGCGCGCATGCCACCGACTTGTCGACGTGTCCCGTATGGTAGTACACCACGCCTAAGACACTCATCGCGCTGGCGCGGTACGGCGTGGGGATGGGGGTGGGGCTGGCGTACAGAATCTGCCAGGCGCGTTCCGCCGGAGCCAAAGCGTCGGCGTAACGATGTTGGGCCGTCAGGAATCCGGCAAACGTGAGGAGACTGGCGGACAGCTTCGGATTGTCGGGGCCAAACAGGTTTTCGATGAGCGCCTGGGACTGCCGCAGAAGCGCCTCGGGTTCGTCGAACTTCCGCCGCATGATGCACACTACGGCGAGGTCTTCGTCCGCTATCGCGAGGGCCACGGAGTCCGGCGCCGCGTTACTCCGCATCGCCGCCAGGGACTGGCGCAGCAAGGGCTCGGCATCTTCGGGGCGGGTCTCCGCGATATAGTGCTCGGCAAGGTGAGTCTTCAGCGCGATCAGGACGGGGTCCGCCGCGGACTGCGCGGAAACCGCTGCCAGCCCTTGGTTGAAAGCCGTTTCGGCCGCGGCGTAGTCACCGCTATCCTGTTCGTTGAGGGCCAGGTGGTCCAGCACCAGACCCTCCAACCGGTGGTCCGGCGAACCCGCGCGGACATCGCGCAGCAGGTCTCTATAGGAAGTGCGGGCCTCGGCGAAACGGTCCTGGGCGCGCAGTTGGTCGGCCGCGGCGAGCCGTTTGCCGAAATCCGAGGTCTGCGCGGTGGCGGAACATACTAGCGTGGCGGCCAGTAGCGGCCCCCACGCAGCAGGAACAATTCTTCGACTTAACATTCCTTACCCTCCGAATGACACGGGAGCCGGGGTTCAGCTAGGATAAACAGGAGCCAATCTTCCTAACGGAGCACCCATGATCACCCATCGAAAGGCAACCGCCGTTCCATTGTTCTTATCCGCGCTATTAGTTTTGACATCGCCCCACGCCCGCGCCCAGGGCCGTGCCGCGCAAACTACACCAACTCCCGCCGCTACAACGCAAACGCCCGCACCAGCGCCGGCGCCGCCGCCCGCGGGACGCGGACGCGGAGGCGTGGCCGGCCCGGGACCCGCGGTGGGCGGCGATGTCGACGAAACGCCTGTGGTGACGCACCATTCGGTCACCGTCGACGGCAAGACACTCAACTACACCGCCACTGTCGCCCAGATGCCGTTGAAGGATGCGTCCGGCGAAACCGAAGCGCATATCTTCTATATGGCGTACACGCTGGATGGCGCTGAGGCGAATAAACGTCCGTTAACTTTCTGCTTCAATGGCGGCCCGGGGTCGGCGTCCATGTGGGTACACATGGGAGGCATGGGGCCGCGCAGTCCGAAACTGCTGCCCAGTGGCAATATGCCGCCACCTCCGTATCAATTGAGAGACAATACCGACACCTGGCTGGACAGGACGGACCTGGTTTTCATCGACCCCGTGGGTACGGGATACAGCCGGGCCAAGACCGTGGAAATCGCGCGGCGCATGAACGGTGTGCAGGGCGACATCCAGTCGGTGGGCGAGTTCATGCGCATGTACATCGCACGCAACAGCCGCGAGGTGTCGCCGCTGTTTATCGCCGGCGAGAGTTACGGCACGTTCCGGGCGGCGGGGCTGGCGGGCTACCTGATCGACCGCGGGATCGCCTTCAACGGGATCGTGCTGATCGGCACCACTCTCAATCTGGAGACCATCTGGAGCCGCAGTGACGACTTAGTGTATGAGTTAGAACTGCCCACTTACTGCGCTGACGCTTACTATCACAAGAAAGTGGCAGCCGATCTGCAGAAGAAAGACCTGAAGACGTTCCTCAAGGAAGCGGAAGGCTTCGCCATGGGCGAATATTCCGCCGCGCTCGCCAAGGGCGACGAACTGCCCGCGGCGGAACGCAAGGCGGCCATCGATAAGCTGGTGCGCTTTACCGGGCTCGACCCCCACTATCTGGACGAGACCGACCTGCGATGGGATGTGCAGCACTTCACGCGGCAGTTGCTGCGCGATAAAGATCTGACTATCGGCCGGTACGATGGCCGTCTCAGCGGACCCTCCGCCATGAACACCGGCGAGACCTCGGAATTCGATCCTTCGAGCACGTTGATTACGCCGCCCTTCACGGCGATGTTCACCACTTACATTCGCGACGAGCTGGGTTATAAGACGGACATGTACTATTACCCCTCGGGCGGCATTCAGCCGTGGGATTACGGCGTGCAGAACGGCTTCGGCGACACCACCGCCATGCTGCGCAATGCCATGGTGAAGAACCCATATTTGAAGGTGATGGTGGCGGCGGGCTATTTCGACCTGGCCACGCCTTACTTCACCGTGGAGTACACCTTTAACCACATGGGTCTGAATCCCGAGATGCACAAGAACATCAGCTGGCAGTTCTATCAGGCCGGCCACATGCTGTACATCGACAGCGATTCGCACGCCAAGCTGAAGCACGACTTCAGCGAGTTCCTGTCGTCCGCGCTGCCGAAAGACGCACAATAGAAGCGTGCACAAAGCGATCATTTTCGATCTCGGCCGGGTGCTGGTCAATTTCGATTTCAAGCGCGGCTACCGGGCGCTCGAAGGCCATTGCCCGTACCCGGCGGCCGAGATCCCGAAGCGCCTGGCGTCCGGCGGCCTGGTGGAGCGCTTCGAGACCGGATTGATCGAGCCGCGCG
>CAZARO010000748.1:0-3695 GCA_964487165.1 uncultured Solibacteraceae bacterium
GTCGTTTGGTCCGTAAATTCATAGCGTCTCTGGAATCCGGGGAAGTCAGCGCCACAGAGCTGGTGGAGCGGTGCCTGCGCCGTATCGCCGAAAGGGATCCGGAAGTGCTCGCCTGGGCGGCCGTGGAGGCCCACCCGCACGTGGGCGACGGCCCGTTGCGCGGCCTGCCCTTCGGGGCCAAGGACATCTTCGAAACGCGCGATCTGCCGACGGCCTACGGGTCGCCGCTGTATGAGGGGCACCTCGGTACGTGGGACGCCGCGCTGATCGGCGAACTTGGCCGCACGGGCGCCGTGCTACTGGGCAAGACGCATACCGCCGTCTTCGCCTCATTCGACCCCGCGCCCACGCGCAATCCGCGCTTTCCCGGCCACACCCCCGGAGGGAGCTCGGCGGGATCGGCCGCGGCGGTGGCGGCGGGGATGGTGCCGTTCGCCATCGGGACGCAGACGCTCGGCTCGGTGCTGCGGCCCGCGTCCTACTGCGGGGTGTGCGGGTTCAAGCCGAGCTACGGCCTGATCTCCATCGACGGTGCGCTGCCCTTCGCGCCGTCGTTCGACACAGTGGGCTTCTTTACGGAATCGGTCGACGACATGGAGTGCCTGTGGACGCTCGGGTTCGGGGGACGCTGCGAGGCTGACCTGCAGCGCGCCGCGCGCTTCCGCATCGGCGTGGAAGAGGACATGGAGCGGGCCGTCAGGGCTGCCGCCGAGGCCCTGCGGGCGAGCGGAGTGGAGGTGGACGAGATGGACCCGCCGCCGGGGTGGGACGGACTGCTGGCCGCGGCCCGCACGGTCAACACGTACGAGGGCGCCCGCTCGCACGCCGCGCGCTACCGCGAATTCGGAGACCGCATCGGCATCCGCCTGGCCGCGCTGGTGCGCGAGGGGCTGGCCGTGCCGGAAGGCGCATACCAGGCCGCGCTCGACCATATCGCCGGAATGCGCGGCACGGTGTCGCAGATTTTCTGGGAATATCCGGCCATACTGACTCCCGCGGCCACCGGCGCCGCGCCGGAAGGTCTGTCGTCCACCGGCGACCCGTGGCAGAACGCACCTTGGACCGCCTTGGGAGTACCGGCAATTTCCGTTCCCCTGCCCGGGAGCGGCGCGCCGATGGGCCTGCAGATTACCGCCGCGTGGGGCCGTGACGATGCGCTGATTTCGGTGGCCGCACACGCCGAGCGATTGCTGGGGAAGGCAGCTTTTGGAGGTTAGCGGTTAGCGCTTCGATCACGCCACGCGCAGTCTGGCCGCCGATCGCGATTTGGTCCTTGCTTTGACTGTGATTTCGATATCGCGCCCCAGCACCAGCAGGAATCGCATGAGACGCTCGATGGAAAATCCGGAGAGCCTGCCCTGCTTGAGCGCCGAGACCTTGGGCTGATCGATTCCGAGAACCGCTGCCGCCTGGCTCTGCGTGAGCCGTCGACGCTGGATCTCCGCGATAATCTTCGCGGCCAACTCGGCTTTCGCCAGCAGGTCATCGGCATGTGGAAGGTTCAGGTCAGCGAACACGTTCCCGGAGCTCGGCGTAAATTCTCGATTTGGCATCTTCAGTCTCCTCACTTCCCTGCCAGCTTGCGCGCAAGTCGAAGCCGCTGCCGGATCAGGTCTAATTCCCGTTGCGGAGTCGCGATTCCGGAGGTTGCCTTCTTCTGAAAGGCATGAAGCACGTAAATCGCCTCTCCGAGTTGCGCCGCGTACACCGCGCGATACGTCCCATCCGGACCGTCCGCCCCGACCTGCCAGACCGTCTCCGCAAAGCCATGCAACATTTTCGCACTTTCATGTTTCTGACCGATCTGCGCCTGATAAAGTGCGAAACCGAGCTTATGTCGAACCGTAGGCGGGAAGCCTGTCAGCCGGACCAGCGAGTCGACAAGCCAAATCACTCTGCGCGGCGGCTCCGGCTTTATGGGCACAGTCTCTATTGTATGCCAGATCTGGCATAGGGTAGTTTACAAATGCTGGAGCACACAATGCCTCGCACCATAGGTTTGCAGTCCTCTACGCGCCGTCCTTCGCCATAGCGCAGATATTTAGGGAAGTAAAGGAGCAGCGGACGCAATCCTGATGAGTTCATCCTCAACTTCCCTGATCGCCGATTCTTGGGGCGCGTTCATTATGTTCGGGTGCTCCGGATATTGTCCCCTGAGGTCCTCAATGCACGAGATCTTGCGGCCATTGTGACACTCGTAATTTAGACACGTGCCCCCGGAATTCGCAAGAAAGCAGTCGTCGTATTGCGCGGCTACCAATACCCCGAGCGTCGGCTTTCCATCCTTCTGGCACTTGGTTCTAACCTCGCCTGAAGCGATGAATTGGATCAAGGAGTGACTGGACAGACTTAAGTACACTAGGGCGTCTTCCACGCTCAGCCATTTCTGTTCAATCAACTCCGGCCGTGAACGGTACTTGTCAACCAGACGCCGACATTTGCGCAACGTTGGCAGGAAATGCAGGCAGTTATATCCAAATTCGCAAGCCACAACTCCTCCTTAGACGACGACAGATTCATAGCTGCGGATGAGTTCCTGAAAATCGGCCTCCCGCACTATCCGAATTGGTCGCCCCTGTCGAATCAGTTTCTCGGCCTTCCGGTGCTTTGAGCTTTTTTCCTGTCCCGCCAGTTTCCGGATATCCTGGTCCCCGATGACCAGCATCGTGGTGTTCTTAGTTACGCCCTCTCCCACAGTGAAGCCGAGTTGAGCGGCCGTGTTAGCAGCCTCGCATCGCGGGATGGTGAGCGCGCCTGTGAACGCTATGACCTCTCCGTAAAAGGGTCCTTCCGGATTACCAGTTCGGCCTACCTGGCCTGTTGGGCTCGAAGGATCAATTGGCCGCTCGACGCGCCGGAACCAGTCCGGCAAGGAAGTGCCAGTTGTCTCGATTGCTGTTAACAGGATCTTGGCAGCTGCTTTCGCATCTTCTAGTGCATCGTGATGGGTGAAATGGTAACCCAGAGCGGAGCAGGCGTTCTCGAGTCCGTAGCCCCGCCAAGCGAACTCGTGCCATGCCCGCCGTGCTACACGGGCCGAGTCGAGCCACCTGCAGGTCGGGGAACATAGACCATACCTTCTGGAGGCTTGCTCGATTGCGACTCGGTCAAAATGGGTGTGGCATACAGCGATCCGTCCATCTAGGCGGGTGCGGATTAGACCGGCTATTTCGGGGAAGGTCGGTGCGTCCTTGACGATAGTCTCGTCTATCCCGTGAATCGAAATGTTGATTTCATCAAAGAAGTCCTCCGGGTCAACGTAGGTCTTCCATTCCTCCAGAATGGCTCCGCCTCGGAAGCTTGCCATTCCGATCTGGCAGATCGACGCCACATCGGCGTTTGCCGTCTCAACGTCAAGGGCTATGAAGTCCACAAAGCCTCCTGCACTGCCATACATATTTTAAGATATTTAACTCCTGTTATGAAACATCAGGTGGAATTGCTATTTAACCGCCCGATTCTCTCGCCCAGGGCGGGCTCGGGTACGGCGCCGCCCGGAGAAGCTTCGGCGGTGGCTTCCGGAGAGTGGTTATCGGAACCTGACCGGCGGAAGGGTAGTTCGTCCGCTCAGTCCTCAGCTGTCCCATCGTCGTAGCCGCCACACGGTTTAGGCCGTATCTCGAATTCGCACCCTGATACTCTAGAGCCGTTATGAGTGACAACTCACCTCAACTCGGGTGGAACCAGATGGTGCT
>CAZARO010000749.1:0-3692 GCA_964487165.1 uncultured Solibacteraceae bacterium
GGCTGGCGAGGTCGATGCGGTACGAACTGGAATTTCACTGGGGCTACAATCCGCGGACGATGGAAAAGTACCACGTGTAGGGTGAGCGAATAGCTATGAAACTCGGATTCCTGGGAACGGGCGCGATTACCGCGGCGATGGTCACCGGCTTGAAGTCCCAGGGCGGGGAACAGGCCATCGTATTGTCGCCGCGCAATGCCGCCATCGCATCGGAGCTGGCCTGTCGCTTTGCGCAAGTTTCCGTAGCTGCCGCGAACCAGGAAGTTGTCGATAGGTGCGAGACGGTGGTCATCGCCGTAAGGCCGCAAATTGTCGGGAGCGTCCTTAAGGAATTACGTTTCCGCGGCGGCCAGCACGTCATCAGCGTGGTGTCCGGGTTCTCCGTGCGGAGAATCGCCGGCATGGTCGCCCCAGCCACAAGGGTCACGCGCGCGGTGCCGCTGCCCTCGGCCGCCCGCCGGCGCAGTCCCACCGCCATCTATCCCGCGGACGGCGATGCTGCCGAGCTTTTCACGCTTCTCGGCGGGGCGTTGGCAGTCGATTCGGAGCCGGAGTTCGACGCCTTGTGTACCGCTACCGCCACCATGGCCACGTATTTTGCCTTGGCGGACGGCACCGCATCCTGGCTGTCGCGGCATGGAATTTCACCAGCGCAGGCCCGCGATTACGTTGCGCGGCTCTTCTCCGGGCTGGCCGATACCGCCATGGAAGCACCGGAGAGAAGCTTCCAGGCTCTGGCGGCCGACCACGCTACTCGCGGGGGCACCAATGAGCAGGTCCTCGCTCTTCTGACCGCGAACGGCGTGTTCGAGAAGTTCTCCGAGGGGCTGGACGGAGTCATGCGCAGGATCACGGCCGGGGCCAGCTGACGGGATATATAATTGGCTTACCGTGAGTAACTTGTGGGCGCACATTCGCGACGCTCTGAGACGGCGCATCCGCTACAAGATCACCCGCGGCGGGGCGCTGTTCATTTTCGCCATCGTGCTGGTGGGCCTGGCGGCCATCGCTTCCGCCAACAATCTGCTCTTTCTAATTTTGGCGGCGATGTTGGCCACGCTGCTGGTGTCGGGCTTCGTCAGCCGCCTCTGCCTGGCCGCCCTGCAACTCGATTTTCTGGTGCCCGAGCATATCCCGGCGGGGCGCTCCGTTCCCGGCAAGCTGTACGTGCGCAATCAGAAATGGCTGATGCCCTCGTTCTCCATTCGAGTGGAGGGAATCCGCCAGCCCAACAGCCCCACGCTGCTATCGGGAGTCTATTTCCCGCTCATCGCCGGCGGCGCCACGCTCGAGGAAACGGTGGAAGTCCGCTTTCCCAAACGCGGCGCCTATCGCCAGAACAGCTTCGTTTTCCTCACCTCATTCCCGTTCGGCTTCCTGGAGAAATCGGCGCGCGTCACCCTGGGCCGCGAGATGATCGTCTACCCCTCCATCGATCCCTGGCCGGGCTTCGAGGACCTGCTGGCGGGCATCGCCGGCGAGATTGAAACGCACTATCGCGGCCTGGGGCGCGATTTCTACCGCATCCGCCCCTACGAGGTCCTCGAGAGCGCGCGGCACCTGGATTGGAAGGCATCGGCCCACACCGGCGCGCTGCAGGTCCGCGAATTTGCCCGCGAGCAGGAGCGCACCGTAGAGATGTTTCTCGACCGCGAAATCCCTCCGCAGCTCGACGCGTGGTTCGAACATGCGGTGGATTGCTGCGCCTTCCTGGCCTGGAGTCTCTCCAGCCAGGGCGCGTCCATTCATTTCCGCTCTAACGGCTACGAATTGCGCCAGCCGGAAGAAGGCGACATATATACGATTCTCAAATACCTGGCGCTAGTCTATCCTCTCAAGGCCGGCGGACCGGAAGCGCCGCTTGACGACACGAGTTACAAAATCGTCTTCACGCCATCGCCGCGGCAATTCGCCGAGGCAGGCTGGCTGGATGCGCGCCTGCTGGATCCCGATGTGCTCCCGCTGCCTGGCGGAGGGCCGGAGCGGCAGGCCGTGCCGGCGGAGTAAGATTTTGAAATGGAGGCATTGCAATAGATGGCAACCAATCCGTACGCGCGATTTCTGGGCGAGCGCCCGCCGTTCGAAGTGATTGACGAGACGGCGGGGCGCTTGAAGACTTTGTTGGATGGCCTCGGCATCCTCGGCGTGGAGCACGTGCCGGCGCCCGGAAAGTGGAGCGCACGGCAGATCGTGTGTCACCTGGCGGATTGCGAAATCGTCTTCGCTTTCCGCCTCCGCCAGGCGATTACGCAGGATCACCACGTGATCCAACCGTTCGACCAGGACCTGTGGGCGACCCTCTACAATCCTTGTGACGCGGAGACGGCGCTGACTGTCTTTACGGCCGTACGGCGTTGGAATATCCGCCTGATCTACTCCCTCTCGCCGGCCGATATGGAGAAGAAACTGACTCACCCGGAGCGCGGCGAGATGACCTTGGAGGTGGTGCTGGAGACCATGGCGGGCCACGATTTGAACCATCTCGCGCAGGTCGAGGCGATTGCGGGAAGTCTATGAAGGCGCGCGGCATCGCCATTCTGGCCGCCGCGCTGTTGTTGTCCGCGCCCCTGCCGTTCCGCGGGCAGGACGTGAGCATCACGCCGCGGCCGAAGCCCGCGCCCAAAGAGGCCAAAGAAGCGGAGCAGCACCCCGCTAATATCCGCGTGAATGCCAACCTGGTGCTGATTCCGGTGTCCGTGAACGACCCGCTCAACCGGCCCGTCTCCGGACTGGAAAAAGAGAATTTCCGGGTTTACGACGACAAAGTGCTACAGACCATCACGGCGTTCGCCATGGATGACGAGCCGATCGCCGCCGGCCTGGTTTTCGATACCAGCGGCAGTATGGGCGAGAAGCTCAAGCGCTCGCGCATGGCGGCCTCGGTGTTCTTCAAAATCGCCGACCCGGAGGACGAATTCTTTCTGGTGGAGTTCGACGACAAGCCCCGGCTGGTGGTGCCGCTGACGAAAGACACCGGCACGATCGAAAATGAGCTGACCTTTTCGCGGTCTCACGGCTCCACGGCACTGCTGGATGCCATCTACATGGCCCTCCAGGAGATGCACAAATCCAAGAAGAACAAGCGCGCGCTACTGATTATTTCCGATGGCGGCGACAACAACAGCCGGTACACCGTGAAGGAAGTTAAGGACCTGATTCTGGAAAGCGACGTCCTGATTTACGCTATTGGAATTTTCGGGGGCGGCAGCACTCCGGAGGAAGCTGGAGGGCCGGACCTTTTGGCGCACATCGCCGAGCAGACCGGAGGGCGCATGTTCCAGGCCAGCCCGGCGGACATGCCGGATGTGGCCAAAAGAATTGGAATCGAATTGCGCAATCGCTATATTCTGGGCTTCTCGCCCGAGAACCAAACGCACGACGGGAAATACCACCACGTGGAGGTAAAGGTGGTGCCGCCACACGGGCTGCCTCGCCTGCAGGCGCATTGGCGCGTGGGCTACAACGCGCCTGACCGGTGAGGCAATGAGCGCTGCGTCTAATGTGGGGCAGCCAATCCTGGCTGCAGGCCGGCTTCATCCGGCCTCTGGCGATTGGCCATTTGCTTCCTCACTGGCAGGCTGAAGCCTCCGGTGGGGCAGGCAATCGTGCCTGCAGGCGGCCTTTCAGGCCGCCGCTAAATCTGAACAGACCACTCACGAGTTCGCAAGTATTTTCTCCGGCTTCGTGTCTCG
>CAZARO010000750.1:0-3692 GCA_964487165.1 uncultured Solibacteraceae bacterium
CCGCTCTCGACCTGAACCTCAGCCCCGATTGGGCATTCAATTTCGCACCCGGCTTCGGCCTCACCGGCAGCACCGATCATTTCCTGGTCAAGATGATTATTGGACGGCGCGTGAAAGATCGCGCTCAGTAAGGCACCTGGGCAAGCTGAAGCATGCCCTACCCTTCAGCTTGCCCCATGCAACAGCCGATACAACTGCGCGCCATATTTTTCCACGATGCCGATGCCGATACCGGGAATGGCCAGCAACTCCGCGGCGGTCGCCGGACGATTGGCCGCCAGGGCGTCGAGAGCCTTGTCGCTGAAGATACGGAAGGCGGGCACGCCGCGCCGTTTGGCTTCGGCCAGCCGCCAATTCTTCAGCACTTTTTCGATGCCTGCATCGGGAACGGCGTGCGTCTTCTTGCCCGCAACGCTCTTTCCACGAGCCGCCGCTTTTTTCTTGCGCTTGCGGCCTTTTGACGCCGGTTCCACATCCAGTTTCATGAGGATCTCGAAGTCCTCACGGTCATCGAGCAGGCTGGCTTTGCGATACGGAATGCTCTTGCCGTCCTTCTCGAATACCTCGCTCGCCAGGCGGACGAGCCCGGCCCGCGCCATGGCGCCGAGCACGTCCTCGAATGTGTCGCGCGTCATGGCGCCATCGGGATTGACTTCGGTATAAAGCCGCCCGGTGGATTTGCCGCCGCCTTTGCGAAGCGCTGTCATCACCGCGGCCGCGGTGACGTGTTCATGCGAAGTCGAGGCACGGAACCGCTGTCCCACACACTCCGCGGGCGCGCAGAAATCGCAGATGCCGCACGGTTGCCGCGCGCCGGCGAAGTCGCCGAAATGGCGCACCAGCCCACACATGCGGCATTCGTTGCTCTCGGCGAAACGCAGCATCAGGTCCAGTTGCTGCTGCTTCTGGTTTCCCTGGGCGGCGTAGGTTTCCCGCCAATGGTCATGACCGCGGGAGACATTCTCGGCGTAATCCAATACCGCCCCGCCGTGGATCCACAACTTTTCGAGCGCCTTATCGAAATCGTCCTCGCCCTTGCGCGATTGGCGCTGCAGCGCGGCCTTTTCCTGCGGTTCCGCGCCGAGCCGCGCAAAGATGCTTTGCAGCACCGAAACGTCGGGGTAATCGCGCTCGAAGAAGTAGTCGTGCGTCCTTCGGTCGGCGTAGGAGTGCATGAGAATGGTGCGGCTCGGCCGGCCGTCGCGCCCGGCGCGGCCGATCTCCTGGTAATACGCCTCCAGGCTCCCCGGCAGCGCGGTGTGGATCACGGTGCGCACGTCGGGCTTGTCGATTCCCATGCCGAACGCGATGGTCGCCACCATCACTTCGATCTTGCCCTCCAGAAACTGCGCCTGCACCCGCTTGCGGCGGTCGGCATCCAGGCCGGCGTGGTAGGCGGCGCACGGAAAATGCGCGCTCAATTCGCCGGCCAGTGCCGTGGCCTGCGCGCGCGTGGGAGCGTAGACGATGGCCGGCCGCCGCGATGGCTCCCGGAGTAGCTCGCTGGTGAGCTCCGACCGTTGCGACGGCGGCACTTCGATCACTTCCACCGCCAGGTTTTCCCGCCGGAATCCGTGGATGAAGCGGGCGGCTTGCGCCAGCCCCAACTGCTCCGCGATATCGTCCTGCACTAGCGGAGTCGCGGTCGCCGTCATGGCGATCACGGGCGCGGGCCGCAGTGTCGGCAGGTATTGCCCCAGCATGCGATAGTCGGGGCGGAAATCGTGGCCCCATTGCGAAATGCAGTGCGCCTCGTCGATGGCGATGAGGTTGGGTTTGCGCTTGGCCAGCATCTCCGGGAAGCCGGGAACGCGCAGGCGTTCGGGTGCGATGAAGAGAAACTGCAGATTGCCGTTGAGGTAATCGATACAGGCCTGGCGCGCCGAACCGCGGTCGCGGCCGGAATGGATGCGCTCCACCGCGAAGCCCCGTTCGCGCAGCTTGCCGGCCTGGTCTTCCATGAGCGCGATGAGCGGGCTGATGACCAGCGTGGTCCCGCCGCGGGCGATGCCGGGCAACTGGTAGCAGAGCGATTTTCCGGCGCCCGTGGGCATCACCAGCAGCGCGTCATGCCCGTCGATTACGGCGCGGCAGACGGCCTCCTGGTTGGCGCGGAACTGTTCGAAGCCGAAGGCGCTGCGCAGCAATTCCTGCGGCGTGCCGGTGTACACGGCCGGAACGTTCGGCTGCGGCGGGGCGGCAGGGCGGGTGCCTGCGGGAGATTGCGGCGCGGCACCGGGAGCAGCCGCCCCGTCAGGCGCCTCGCCAGCGGGGTGGAGAGCAACGGGAGATTGCGGCGTGCAGGTGGGACCCGCGCCGACCAGGGGGGCTGCTCCACCGCCTCCCGCGGGAGTCTGCGCGACTTTGCCCACCACCTCTGTAACGTAATCCTCGATGCCTTTCAGGAACGGAGCCAGTTGCGCCGTGCCGCGTTGGATGCGGTGCAGATACGCCTCCCACTGGCCCGTCATCGCCGGACTCTTCACTTCCGGATGCACCACTTCGATCAGCCGAATCCCCTTATCCGTGGCGGCGAGGCTCTTGCCTTCGCGCACGATGTACTCGCGCTTGAGCAGCACTTCGATGATGGCGGCGCGCGTGGCCGGCGTCCCCAGGCCGGTCTCCTTCATAGCGTCGGAGAGCTCTTTCTCGTCGAGCGTCTTGCCGGCCGTCTCCATGGCGGTGAGCAGCGTGGCGTCAGTGAGGCGCTTGGGCGCACGCGTCTTCTTTTGCAGCACCTCCACGTTCACCACGTCCTGCGGCTGATCTTTGGCCAGGCCCGACGGCAGCGCCTGCGGCTCGTCCGCTTTACCTTTCTTCGCGGGGGGTGCGAGGTCGAGCGATCGCCAGCCCACTTGCCGCACTTCGCTCCCCGTGGTGTGATACCGGTCGATCGCGCCGGGATTGCGGATGGCGGTGATCACCGTGGTCACCGACCAGATATGATCGTCGTGCCAGGCGCTCAGCAGGCGGCGGCAGATCAGGTCGTAGAGCTTGCGCTCTTCGGCCGTGAGCGACGCGCCCGCGGGCGACGTGACGGTGGGGATGATGGCGTGATGGTCGGTGACTTTGGAATCGTCCACGAACCTGCGCCCCAGCGGACGCTCGCCCGTGCCGGGAGCCAGCAGCTCGCGATAGGGCTCCGCGATGGTGTCGACGATGCGCGGCAGCGTCTTCGCCACGTCTTCCGACAGGTGACGGCTGTCGGTGCGCGGATAGCTGATCAACTTGTGGCGTTCATACAACGCCTGCGCGGTGTCCAGGGTCTTCTGCGCGCTGTAACCGAATAGCCGGTTGGCGTGCCGCTGGAGTTCCGTCAGGTCATAGAGCGCCGGCGGCGCCATGCGCTGCGTCTGCGCTTCGATGGACTCGATGGCCGCCGTTCCGGTACGGGCGCGCCCGGCGATCTTCGCGGCCTCCTCGCCATCCGCCGGCAGGCGCATGTTCTCCTGCGGCGGGCGCTCGCGAAACCAGGTGCCTTGATACGTGTTATCGGGCGGAGTGCCGGTGGGATGAAACGTGGCCTGCACTTCGCGATAATCTTCCGGCACGAAATTGCGCACGGCCAGTTCGCGTTCCACCACCATGGCGAGCGTGGGAGTTTGCACGCGCCCCACCGACAGGTCCTTCACATCGTACGCCAGGGCATAGGCGCGCGAGAGATTCATGCCCACCAGCCAGTCGGCCCGGCT
>CAZARO010000751.1:0-965 GCA_964487165.1 uncultured Solibacteraceae bacterium
GGACGCTGGGGTGAGCGCTGGTTCGTTCTGTCGATGGCGCTGGTATTCTTCACCTGGGGCGAGCTGTACGTTCTATTCCCCGCCGTGTTAACCGACCTGTTCGGGGCGCGCCACGCCGCCACCAACTACAGCATTCTTTACAGCACGAAGGGTGTGGCCTCGATTCTGGCCGGCGGCCTGGCGGCCCAGCTATTCGAGCGGACCGGCTCCTGGAACTACGCTTTCTATGGCAGCGCCGTGCTGGCCCTCGCTGCGGCAGTGGGCTCCATCGGACTTCTGAAGATGCCCATGCCGAAGAAGCATGGGGCGCTTGCGGGCGATCCAGCCGCGAGCCAGTTGGGTGCGGCGGCATTAGACGAAGCTTAGGCTCAATGCTCTCTCATTTAACCGTTGAACCCAAGCCTCAGGCTCAAGCAGACGTTGGGTACCATTGTATGCCAGATCTGGCATAAATTGATCGTCGCGCCGCGACCGCCAGCGGGCTGCGATATTTGCCGATATCGGGCCACGTCAGCGCCTGCACGACCCGACAGCGGCCCGCGCTGGCACGGGCGTCGGCGAAAGCGTTACGTCGGGCGCGTCCAGCGTTGAAGGTCGCTGCCTCTGTGTCTCGGTAGCTTTTCCGCCGCGACCGTAGCGCGCCATGCGTCCGCCTGGTTTGTGTTCGGGGTCGCTGGAGGTCGTCGCGATCTTGAAGAATTCGACCGCGCGTCACCAGCGTCAAATGAGCCTCAAACGCAGTGATCGAATGGGGGCAGGAGCCGGAAGCGCTGCTCCACGTGGACGATTGCGGACACATGCCTCGCCGGCACTTTCGGTATACTTGCGGCAGATCGTCGTTAGCCGCCATGCGGAACCCCGAACCGGCCACTACAATTGAAACATCCAGCAGGCGGCTTTTGCCCTGGCTCGTCGCCGTTGCCTTTTTCATGGAATCGCTGGACACGACGATCTTGAACACGGCC
>CAZARO010000751.1:975-3690 GCA_964487165.1 uncultured Solibacteraceae bacterium
GAGGCTCTGAAGGTGGCTCCGCTGAGCATGAAATCGGTGCTTTCCAGCTATACGTTGAGCCTGGCTGTTTTCATACCCATCAGCGGCTGGATGGCGGACCACTTCGGAACCCGGCGGGTGTTCGCGTCCGCCATCGGAATTTTCACCCTGGGATCGTTCTTGTGCGGTATCTCGCGAGACATCCATGTTCTGGTCTTGTGCCGCATTTTGCAGGGTTGCGGCGGGGCCATGATGGTGCCTGTCGGACGGCTCACTCTGGTGCGCACTTTTCCGAAGTCGGAGCTCGTCCGGACGATGAGCTTCGTCGCCATCCCCAGCCTGGTCGCTCCCATGCTCGGACCCATCGCCGGCGGTCTCATCGTGGGGTACTTGCATTGGAGCATGATCTTTTTCGTGAACATCCCGATCGGCCTGGTTGGCTTGCTGATGGTGTATCTCCACCTGCCGGATTATCGGGCAGAGCATTCCCACCCGCTGGACGTTGGGGGATTTCTGCTCTTCGGCTCCGGCATCGGCCTGCTCTCGTACGTGCTCGAGGTATTCGGAGAGCACACCCTCCGGGCCCCCGCGATCCTCGCCATGCTGTCGATTTCCGCGGTGCTGCTCACCATCTATGGATTTCGGGCCTCCAAGGCCCGCTTTCCCCTGCTATCGCTCCAGCTATTCCGCATCCGCACATTTCGCGCTTCGGTGAGTGGCAGTTTCTTTACCCGTTTGGGAATCGGCGGCATTCCGTTCCTCTTTCCGCTTCTTTACCAGGTGGGTCTCGGGTTCACACCCATCCAATCGGGCCTGATGCTGATGCCGCAGGCGATCGCATCCATGAGCCTGAAACCGATCATGCCCAAAATCCTGGCGCGCATCGGCTACCGCGGCGTGCTGGTTTCGAATACCGTGATCATCGGCCTGCAGATTCTCCTTTTCGCGACCATCGGGGCCGGCACACCCGTCTGGCAGATTGTTACCCAGACGTTCTTCTTCGGGTTCTTTACGTCGCTGCAATATACCAGCATGAACACCCTGGTTTATGCCGATATCGACGAAGAAGAGACCAGCAGCGCCAGCACCATCGCCAGTACCGGGCAGCAGATGGCGATCAGTTTCGGTGTGGCCACCGCTTCCCTGGTTACGGCTCTTTTCGTGCCCGATCGTTTTCATTCCAGTCCACTGGAAATGATCCACGGAATTCATCGGGCCTTTCTGGTGATGGGCGGCTTTACGGTCATCTCGACGGCTATTTTCGCCGATTTGAAAAGCGACGATGGCTCCAGCGTAAGCCAGCATCAGGTGCTGCACGGGTGAGGTGGCAAAGCTCTCCGCGCGACTCGGGTCTAATCATGCAGAAAGCCGGCGGACAAGAGAAGCGGAGGAAACAAAGTCACCACCGGAGGGCACAGAGGTGGCACAAGACATTGAGGCGCGATCCTCCGGGCGATCAGCGTCTCAGCGGCTTCGGTGCGCGAGAATATGGCGCGCTCAGCTCGCCTACGACGAAATCCGGGTGTTCGTAGCGGCCAGCACGTTTTCAATTTCTTCGAACAGCCTGCCGGCGATGATCGGTTTGGAGACGTAGCCGTCCATTCCGGAGGCGAGGCAGTGTTCGGCGTCGCCTTTCATGGCATGCGCGGTCATGGCGACGATGGGCAGGTGTCCGCCGTGTTGGGCTTCGTGGTGGCGGATCGCGGCGGTTACCTCGAAGCCGTCCATTTCCGGCATTTGAATGTCCACCAGAGCCAGATCGAAGGAGTTGGCTTCGAAGGCGGTAAGGGCCTCGCGGCCGTCGCAGGCGACTATAAGCTGATAGCCTTCCCGTTCGAGCAGCCGAATTGCCAGGGTCCGGTTCACGGGATTATCTTCCGCCAGCAGGACGCGCAACGGGGCGCCCGCCTTGCGCGCGTACCCGGCAATCTCCGCGGGCGCCGGCACATTCGCGGCTGCCGTGCCGACCGCCTCGCAAATCGCCGCCAGCAGCTCTTCCTGGCGAAGAGGCTTATTGAGGTAGCTGTGGATCCCGGCTTTGCGCCGGCGGGCCGCGTCGCCCGAACTGCCCATGCTGCGCAGCAGGATCACCGGTATATTCAGCCGGAGATCTTCGCGGATGCGCTGCGCGGTCTCGAACCCGTCCATGCCGGGCATTTGAGAATCGAGCAGGATCAGACGCATGGCGTCGGGCCCCGCCGCGCGCTCCCGCAGGATGTCCAGAGCTTCCTGGCCGCCCTCCGCCGCCACCGCTTCGATGGACCATTTGCGCAGAACCTTCACCAGCAACCGGCGATTGGTGGCATTGTCGTCGACAATCAGCAGCCGCAAACCGCTCAGGCGCCGCACCGGCATCGATACCGGCTTAAGCAGTTGTTCCCCGTGCAGGCCGAAGCAGGCCGTAAAGTGGAAGGCGCTGCCTTGTCCGTCCGCGCCGGTCTCCACCCGAATGTCGCCGCCCATCATGGCGATGAGGCGCGAGGAAATGGTCAAACCCAAACCGGTTCCCCCGAACTTGCGCTGCGTCGAATCGTCGGCCTGCGCAAACGGCTCGAAAATCACGCGGCGCTTCTCCAGCGGGATGCCTGGGCCGGTATCGTTTACCACGAAGTGCAGCATCACGCCATCCGGCCGGTCGGCTTCGCGCGTTACCGTGACCATTACTTCGCCGCGGTCAGTGAACTTGATGGCATTGCCGATGAGATTTACCAGCACCTGGCGCAGGCGTCCGGGATC
>CAZARO010000752.1:0-3686 GCA_964487165.1 uncultured Solibacteraceae bacterium
TCATGTGGTAAAGCTCCTTCCTCCGTATCAAATTGAATTCCGCCTTGCGTCTTCAAGCCACAAACATCAAATCTACTTCCTCCGCCGACGCAGAATTCGAGCGGGAATCCATGAATTGCAGGTTCTATCGTAAACAGAAAAACTGGCTAAGTCAATGAATTTCTCCCCAGAAATATCGTTCAGGAGTACCATTACAGGGTGGTTTACCACCCTCTGGGACCAATTGTGAACATACGTCCATTTGTGTTGATTAAAAAGCCACATACGGGGTCGTCGGCTGGCCCGAAACACCTTAGTACGTGGGGAGTTCAGTGCCCGGCCGACTCGGTTTCTCCCGATAGCGCCCTCAGGCAACTACTCGCAGCCCTTCAGGCGCCGGCCCGACTCACGGGCCTGCTTCGCCAGATCCGGTCTCTTGGCGTCGCGGTAAACTCGCTCCTGATCCCGATAAGCGGTACACAAATCGCGCTGGACGATGGCACACTCATGGTTCAGCGACTGCACTCCTGCCCGGATCACAATCGCACAGCCCCCAGAATCGACCTTCCCGTAGGCTTTCGAAAGGGCGCTCAGGATGGACTGCGATTGATTCTGGCCGTAGGCTTGCAACATCGCCGTAACTACTTCTCCGGATTGGCCTAAGACCTGGTAGGTGGAAGCGATATCGAGGTAGGGCTTGGGCGATTGAGGCGCCAGGCGGCGTTCGAAGAGAAATGCCTCCAACGCCTGCCTCGGATCGCCCAAACGCAGGTAAACGCGACCCAATTCCGCGTAAATGTCCGGCAGGCCCTTGAGGCCGATGGCATCCGCAGGTGTGCCGCGGGCCAGTTCGGCGCGGCGGTAGTCGGCGTCGAACGCGCGATTGGCGGCGACAGCGCGCAGGTCCGTGACGAGCGCCTTGCGGTACCACCCGGCACTGGCAGCGTCGGCATAAAGGACGCCGGCGGCATCTCTGGCGGCTACGTTATCGGCGCGCACGCGATACAGCGTGCCGAGAACCATGAGGGCGGCGCTGGGGATCCGGTTGTCGGGCAGATCGCTGACAATCGCCACGGCCCGTTCGGCCGCGGTGATGGCCCGATCGCCGGCGAGGAAGGTTGGATCCTGGTTGTACCATGTCTGGGCTAGTACCATGTAAGGCTGAAAATTGGCGGGCGCGGCCTCGGCGGCGCTGGTATACAGCGTCTCGTCGTTCAGCCAGTCCGGATTGCGCCGGTAGGTGCGCGCTCCGTAGGCCACTCCGGCGGCGCTCAACGTTACGGCCGCCACTATGGGCCGCAAACCCAGGCGCTGGACCAGCCGGTAGATCCCGATGGAGATGGCGGCCGCGAATCCCACCGCCGGTAGGTATAGCAGCCGCTCCGCCATGATAGTGCCGGTAAAGACCAGGAGATTGGCGGCCGGCAACAGGGTCAGGGCTGAAAATCCGAGCAGGAAGAATCCGGTTCGGTGGCGGCGGTAACAGACCGCGGCCAGGCATAGCAGGGTCGCCACGGCCGCCACCTCGATCCACTGCTGCCAGTTCAGGGAGTGCCAGTTGAAGAGCGGAATCTGATTATAGGAATAATCGCAGGATAGCGTCCGCGGCCAGAGCAGGAGCCATAAGTATTTTCCGATCACTGCGAGGGCGGTGGCGCGCGCGACCAGGAACCCGGCGCCTGACAGTGGGTTGTTGACGAACGGAAGCTCCATTACACCCTCCTGCCGTAAGACTGCCCAGCGCGCGCACAACATAACAAGCACCGGCAGCCCCAGGCAGATGTAGCCTTTCCAGTCGCGGCGCCGGCGATACGCGATGTCGAAGAGCGCGGCCAGCGGGAGCACCATGATACCGCCCTCCTTGGAGAACACTGCGACCACGGCGGCGGCCATCATGGCGGCCAGCCGGAGAGCGTTCCGCCATCCGGTCAGGCTGCTGCCGCGGATGTAAAGCAGGAGCGCGCCCAGCACCCCAAGGGCGGCCAACTCCTCGGGCCGCCCGACGATGTCGGTAACCACCTCCGTGCCAATGGGGTGCAGGGCCCACAGAGCGGCGGCAAACAATGCCGGCCCGTATCGCGGCACCAACTGCAATGCCAGCAGATATACCAGGAAGGCGTTGGCGACGTGCAGGAGGTAGTTGACCCAATGGTACCCCGCGGGCTGATCGAAATTTTGCAGGACGGCGAAGTTAAACAAGTAGGAAAGCGTGCTGAGGGGACGGTAGAGGCCGCTGTCGAACTCCGGCCAGAGGTAGCCGTGAACCAGAATTTCTTTCAGATGCTGACGGGTGACGCTGTGAACACGCTCGTTTTCCAGTATCACCGCGCGGTTGTCGCGGGCGAACCCGGTGGTGAAGGAGTTGGCGTAGGCGGCCAGCACCAGCGCGCCGAGGATTGCCAGCGCCTGCACGTGCTGCCCCCGGGAAACCCGGTCGGCGTATTCCATGCATTCTACAGGCTAGCAGAGCACCTCCGGCTGGCAAGCTAGCGCCACCGCTCGCTCGCCGTCGCGCAAATTCCCCCAAACGGTTTACCTCTAGCGTCCCAGGAGACCCGAGCGTTGCGCTTCTTTCAGCTCCTCAGGGGTCACGATGCCGTCTTTGTTCAGGTCGGCGCGATAAAAAACTTCGTTAACCAGTTGATCCAGAGTCACGATGCCCTCTCTGTTGACCGCGGCGATCAGCAGATCGCCATACCCGGACCGTTCGCCTGCAGTCCGCTCCTTAGCGTCGATCTGGCCGTCGTGGTTCACGTCCAGGTTCTCCAGGATCCGGCGCGCCGCGGCGGTGACATACGGCGGAACGATTTTGTGAGGCTCCAGTTGTCCATCGCCATCGCGGTCCAAGGTCAGCAATTCCCGCTCCGCTGCGCGAATTCCGGCGGCCGGGATCTCGCCATCGTGGTGAATATCGAGGGCGTCGAGAATGGGATCGGCATGCATGAGTTCCTTACTGGTGCCGCACTCCTCGGCGGAGAGCTTTCCGTCGCGGTTGCTATCGAGCGCGGCCAGGGCCGCGGGAGCCGAGCCCAATTCCAAGGGCGAGAGAGTCAGATCGTGGTTGGCGTCGAGCGCGTTGAAGGCGGCGGTACGGCTGGCGGCGTTCCGCGCCATGTAGTACGCGAAGAGGATCTGCCGGAGATCCGCCGATTCGGGGTATAAGCGGGCCGCGTGTTCCAGCGGCTTGCCGCTTTGGGCGAGGCGCCCTGCGGAATGCAGCCAGTCTCCGTAGGCGACATAGGGATCCGGAACCGGCGGGTCCAGTTCCACCAGGCGCTGCAGATGGCGCTGGGCCAGGTCGTCGCGATTCAGTTGCACGTAAACCTGCACCAGATGGGCCTCGCAGATGGGGCAGGCCGGGTCAGTGGCGACGGCGCGCTCAAATAACGGTACCGCGGTGGCGTAGTCGCCTTGCCGGGAAAAAGCCCATCCATAGCTGTCCCAGGCGCGGCCATTTTGCGGATTCTTGCGGGTGGAATCGCGCCACAACGATTCGTCGGTGAGCCACACCCGGTTGCGTTCCCGTGTGCCCAGGCCGGCCAGCACCAGCAGCACGGCCGCTGTCGAAAGAGCACCGTACGTCCAAGCGGGATTTCGAGTCAGGCGGGCGGTGAGGCGGAAGAGCACCATCCGCAAGCTCCAGACGGCCGCCAACGCCAGGCCCACGAAGGCGAAAAACATGCGGTGATCGTTGGTGACGTCGAGCA
>CAZARO010000753.1:0-3686 GCA_964487165.1 uncultured Solibacteraceae bacterium
ACCCAAGAGCAGGCCCACGGGAATCTCGCGGCCGCCATAGCGAATCGATTTCAAAAAGCAGGAACAGTTCGGCGGCAGGTTTACGTTGGCCACTTTGTATGGAATCGCCAGCACGTTGCGGAATGTCATGGCGTTCTCGCCCTCCATCTGGCCGGAAGAGCCGCTCCCGGTCGGGTAAGCGGACTGTAAGTTGACGTAGAACCAGTTCAGCGGAACCGACGTGGCCTTCTCCCACTCGACCGAAGCCTTTACATCGCTCGCCGGTTTCAGCTCCACCCGAATGCCGTCCAGGTGCTTATCCTTAACTTCGATGGGCAAGACCGCGGCGCTCAGGTGGTCCTGGTTCACGGCCGGAGACCGCGCCGTCAGAAGGTAAGCGCCAGGCAGCACACCGGCAATGGTAAAGCTGCCATCGGGCCGCACGGAGACCGAACCGGCCGGGAGCGTGAGGCCGGCCAGAGCCTTCGCGGGATACAGCATAACCACCGCTCCTCGTCCAGCTCTGCCTCGCGGCGTGACGCCGGGCAGCGTTACGACGTGCTCGGTGGCAGCAGCCGGCGCCGCTGGCAGGCCGGTAATCCTTCCCCGAATCTGGAACGCGGCGGTTTTTCGCAGCTTCATGTCGATTCCGGTAACTTCCGCGCCACTATCCAGCACGATCGGCTTCGCTCCCTCGGGGTCGAGCGAGGCGGGATAGTAAGTCACCGGATTGCGCATTTCCGGTTGCTCCGGCAGGGGCAAGGCGGCCAGCTCCGCCGTGGTGAGAGGCGGAGTCGGACGAACGGCAAGAACATAGGTTCCCGACGCCAACGCTGCGATGCGGTATTCGCCCAGCGAGTTGGTGTTGGCCGACCTGGGGGCCGGATTCGGTCCTCCGCCTGCCCGCGGGACGCGCGCATAGACAGACACCGGAATGTTGACCACGGGATCGCCGTATTCATCGGTGACTTTGCCCGCCACCACGGCCTGCGGAGCCAGCCGCAACACCACCTTGCTCAGATCCTGCCCGTCGCCCACAATCAGCGGATCGGAATTCATGTCGGGTTGCCGGCCGAATAGCCCGTTGATGAAGCCCTGGCGTTCGGCGCCAAGCTGATACACCCCGGGATCCACGTCGCGAAAAGTGAAGTTTCCCAGCCCATCGGTCTCCACGGTCACAACCGAGCCAGGCGGACGAACCGCGTTTCCATTGACGTTGGTGGAAAAGATCGCGCCGGACATCCCCGCGTTCAGACGGACCAGGGCGTTCTTTACGGGCTGGCCGGTCTTGGCGTTCACCACCTGGCCTTCGACGCTCGCTTTAGTGCGCGCAAACTCCACCACCAGAGTGGACACTCCCGCGGCAGCTTGCAGTTCGGTTGCCGGGATCACGGTCACATCGGCCACCACGTCGCCCCCCGCTTCCAGTTTCACGGTCTTCGCGCGGCTGTCGAACTGCCGCGCAAATTCGCCCACCTGGGAGGTCTCGTTGGACGATTCCCAACCGAGGAGTTTGTATTCGCCGGCCGGCAACACGGGGAAGCGAAATTCGCCGTTGCTATCGCTGACGCTTTGATAGTAGCGGGGCGGCTGATTACCCGCGGAATAGAGCGCCAAAACAGCGCGAGCCGCCGCCTTACCCGCGGCATCCATCACCCGGCCGGCCAAATGCGCGCCTTTCTCCGAGAGCACGATGACCAGCGATCCGCCGGTAGTCAGGTCCGCCCCGCCTTGCGGCACTTCTTTGCCCTGGTACTGGATCGACTTCACGTAGTAATTCCGCGGCGGGTTATTCACTGTGATCGACGTCCGGCCCGGCGCGACTCCCGGAAGAGTAAATTGCGAACCGGACCACCGCACCTGGGGAGGCATGCCATTAGACAGGCCGTCCACCGAGTTCGCCTGAATCGTCAGAGAGCCCAGGCTCGGTCTGCCGTCTCCTTCTATCTGGACAGTACCCTCGACGTCGCGGCCGGAAGCCAGAGTCAGAACCACGCCCTCAATGGGCTTATCGGCCACGGTAATCGGCTGGACGGCACCCATGACGCCGCCGCCCGCGGGAGACGGGCCAGTCCTGCGAGCCACCAGGTAGTATTCACCCGAGGCAATGCCCGACAACTCGAAATCTCCGCTGGGGCGATTTACTCCGGCGGAGGTCCCGCCACCGAACATCGCGCCGGCGGGACCGGTTTTGGGGACCACGCTGACCATCGCCATCTGATTGGCGACAGGCCCGGCCGCGTCGACCACTCGCCCGCGGATCCGGACCGTGGGCGACATCTGCATGCGTATATCGGCGTGCGTTTCCGTGCCGGAACTGACGGTCACGTACTGCGCTTTTTCCACCTCGGGCGTGTCCCCATAATAGGTGGTGACATAAGTCATCTCCGGCTTGTCGGACGGCGCCTGGTTGAAGCTCTGCATCGTGCGGTAATCGTGATAGGTGGCGCTGAGGCGATACTGTCCCGTGGCCATGCCGGAGATCCGGTACTCACCCAGGTCGTTGGTCTGCACGGAGTTCATAGGCATCCATTGCGGCCCGCCCTGCCAGTACTGCCAGCGGAGGATGGAGACCTGCGCACGCTCCAGGGGGTCGCCATTCCGGTCGAATACCTTGCCGACGATCACCGATTGCGGCGCCAGCTTGACTACTACACCTTTTAACTGCTGCCGGTCGCCAAGGTATAACTGACTCCCCTGCTGATAGGAAGGGTTGTTCCCTCCAGCGAAGCCCTGCTTCTGGGCGCTCAGGCGATAGCTGCCGGGCGCGAGATCGCGAAAAACGAAGCTGCCCCGGTCGTCCGTTTCCGCGGCGGCCGGCTGATACTGCTGCGGCGGTTGACCCGGCCGGAAGGGACGCGGCGAGGCCAGGGTCAGGTAGACCGCCGCGCGGCGGACGGGGGCTCCGGTGGCCAGGCTCACTACCTGGCCTTCGATGGAGCCGGCGCCGGATTGAAACGCGAATGACTGCGGAGCAGCGGCGCAAACGCATGCGAGAATGAGCGCGAATTTCATCTAGTCTCCTTCTACCGGGCCGAAAAGGCCTGCTGTTTCTCTTCCGCGGATATCGGGGTAAGCCGCGTCTTTTCCCGCCCGCCGGGTGGCAGCGTGACGGTGGCCGACTGCCCATCGAACTGCTTGAGCCACGCGATGCCGGCGCTTTGCATAACTAGCGCAGAGCCGCCCGATTCCCAGGCGAGTAACTTATAAGTTCCGGGCCGGACAGCTTGGAAGGCGAAGTCACCGCCGGCGCCCGCCTGGCCCGTCAGCGCCGACATCGCGTTGCCGTCGAGCGGAAAGACTGTCACCAACGCGTACGGCGCAGGCTGGCCGCTGGAATCCTGCACGGTACCCTCAACCCGGGCGGCGCCTTCCGTGCTCACCACGATGGACAACTTCCCGCCGAAAGCGGAATCGAGACCGGTGCCGGGCACTTCCTTGCCATCCCACAACACCGACTTCACATAATAAGGCGCCGGGAGATGGGCCACACAGACGGTGTACTGGCCGGCGGCGGTGTTCGGGAACGAGAAGCTCAGATCGTCGTTCAGGTTTCCCGATGAGACCACCGCGCCGTTATCGACACGGCAGAGGTGAATCTCCGTTTCGCTCAGGCTGCCGGCCGCCTCACCTTCGATCCGCACCGTGCCGCTAATCGGACCGCTGGGCGCCAGTTGCAGGCCGATGTCTTCGACGTCCGCAGCTAC
>CAZARO010000754.1:0-3684 GCA_964487165.1 uncultured Solibacteraceae bacterium
CTCCGGCTCCTGGACCGGCTTCGCCAGCACGTAGCGGTTGTACCCTTCGAAGTTGGAGACGAGCTCGGCATCGTAGCCGTCGGACAGAAGGATAAAGCCGCTTACCCGCGCCTGCATGCGCTCGGACAGCTCCACCCAGTTGAGGCCGGGCGCGTGCAGGGAGCAGAAAGCAGCGTCGATCTTGATGCGCTGCGCCAGTTCCAGTCCGGTGTCGGCGTTGGCCACGGGAACCACGCGGTACCCGCGGGCCGCCAGCAGCCCCATCAGTTGCCGCTGGGCGATCTCATCGGGCTCGATGACCAGCGCCGTCATGCCGCGGGAGTAGTCGCTCGCGTCCGATGAGGGCGTCAACGGCGTCCGCTCGCGGGCCGTGGTGAGCGGCAATTCCACTTCGAAGCGCGGATCGGCCTGGCCCTTTTCGATCAGCCTCACTTCGCCGCCATGGCCCGCAATCACGCTGCGGGTCACACCCAGCACCCCCGCGGTCTCCTCGGCCTTGCGCAATACCGGCTGCCCGGTGTATGCCAGCTCCACCAGCAGCCGCCTGCCCAGCACGCTGGTGCGCACGGTGATGACTTTCTGCGGCGTGTTGGCCAATGACTGCTCCGCGTGTACCAGCAGATTGAGAAAGACCTGTTCCAACTGCCCGTGCGAGCCGAGCACGTACAGCGGTTCCTGCGCGATGAGGTCGCGGACCTTAATGCCGGAGGCTTTGTGGTCGCCCTCGCGGAACTCGATCAGGTTGTGCAGCAGCGAGGTGACCGAAACGGGCCGCGCCTCCACCTGCTCGGCGGCGAACGAGACCAGGCGGGACACCATGGCGGTAGCGCGTTGCGCCTCGGCGGCGATGGCCGACACTTCCCGCTCGGCGCCGAATCCGCGGGCCTTGTCGAGCGCGCGGCGGGCCAGGTCGGAAATCGACGCCAGAGGGGTCTGCAGTTCGTTGACTACGCCGGAAATCAAGCGGCCGACGGCGGCCAGCTTTTCGGTGCGGAATAACTGTTCCTGGACCGAGCGTTGGTCCAGCAGGCGGAAGGCCACGCCGATCTGGTTGGCCACGTGCTGCACCAGTGCCTGCTCGTCCACCGTGAAATCGTGAGCGCGGTCCTGATTCAGCTCCAGCACGCCGGTGACTTCGCCCTGCGTCAGCAAGGGGACGAACAGCAGGCTCTTGGGAACGCGCTCGCCGTTGCGCGCGCTCATGGGAAACGGGCTGCGATCGATATCGGGAATTACCAGCAGGGTGCGGTAGTGAAAGCAGGCGACGGCGCCGGCTTCCGTTCCGCCGGGCGGCGAAGAAAGCGAGATGGAAACCGGATCGGACTGTTCGCTCCCCAGGGCATCGAGCGTCTTGGAGGTACGGTTATATACATATAGGTGTACCCGCGACACGCCCAGCACAGCCGTGAGCGAGGCACTTACCCGCTTGAGTACGGTTTCCTGAGAAGAAGCGCCCAGGATCTCTTCTCCCAGGTTATAAGTACTGCGCAATCGCTCGCGCTGCCGGCGCAGCCTGCGCTCGCGGCTCCAAAGGAAGAAACTGATCGACAGCAGCACGATGAGGCCGAAAGCCAGCATCAGCGGCTCCATCAATAAGTTACCGGCACGTGAGAAGACAAATCGACCCTCCGCCTCCGCTGGAAGCCGGCCGAGAGCCACCAGCATCGCGCCCAAGCAAACGTTGCTCACGTCGCCCGTTCCTGGGCTCTTAACCATGAAGTTAAAAATCCGTTGCAGAAATTATCCGCCATTATAGCCACACCCGGCAAGTTAACATGAGTAGTACCCATGCCAATAACCCGCATTCCCGCGGACCGTGCCGCCGCCACTCCGGTGTGTGAATCTTCCAAAACGATGCAATTGGACGGGGCGATTTCGAGCAGGGCCGCGGCCCTTTGATAAATCTCCGGATGGGGCTTGGGATGGCTCACCTGGTGGCCGTCCACCACCACCCGGAAATAGGGCCGCAAGCCGGCCTGGTCGAGCACGAAATCCACGTTCTCCGGCTCGGCATTGGAGGCCAGCGCCATAGGGGCGGCGCGAAACCGATGGAGAAACGGCCGCAGCCCGGCCACCAGCGTCTCTTCCATCCGGCCGGCCAGGATCTCGCGGAAGATCTCTTCCTTGGCGGCGCCGCGGGCGGCCACCTCGGCGTCGAGCAGATCGTCCCCGAAAAAACTGCGCACAATCTGGTCGTTGCGGAAGCCGTAGGTCCGTTCCACCATGGCATCGGTGGTTTCCAGGCCGTAGCGGCGGTTGAACGCCGTCCAAGCTTCGCGATGGAGCCGGCCGGAATCGACAATCACGCCGTCCATATCGAAAATCAGGGCGAGGCCGTCGGCGAGCGGCGCTTGTCCGGGTTGGGAATCGTACACTATTCGGCAGCCGGTCCTTTCGTTAGATCGGCTGGTGGGTCAGCCTGAAGACTGGCTTGGAACCAGTCAAGATAGGAGGCGGCCCCGTCCACCACGGGAAGCGCGAGCACTTCGGGCACCTGATAAGAATGCGCGCCCTCCAGCGCCGCGCGCAGCGATTCGAAAAGCGGGCGCGACGACTTAATCAGCAGCAGCCACTCCTCCGACGACTCTACCACTCCGTTCCAGCGATAGACGCTGCGAATACGCGGCACGATACTGACACAAGCCGCCAGGCGCTGCTCTACCAGCAGGCGCGCCAACCGTTCCGCCTCCGTCTCGCTGCCGCACGTGTTCAGGACTACAATCTTGTCTGTCATTCTAATGCAAGCGATGCTACTATTATCTTCCAGGCGTCAGATGCAATGAGAACCGTGTTCAGTAGATGGGCGTTCGGGGTGATCTTCATGGGGGTGGTGATTTATGCGGCGGTCACGCTGACCGGACCGCATGGGGTCCACGCGCTGATGGAGAAGCAGCATCTCATTCAGGAGATGCAGCAGCGCAATGCCATCGAGGCACAGAAGATCGAGCGCATCAAGGAACACATCAAGCGCCTGGACGGTAATCCGGACGAGCAGGAGCGCGAGATTCGCGAGCGCTTGAAGCTGGTGCATCCCGACGAGAAGGTCTTCATCACCGGTGACCCCGCCAAGCGTTAAGGCGTCGGTGCCAGCCACCTACTTCTCGCGGGCTAGGCATACGTGCCTGCCTCTCGCGGGATGAAGCCCTCGCCTCGGCTTTGGCCATTCCTGCATGCAGTCGGCTAGAAGGGTGGGGCAGGCAATCGTGCCTGCAGGCGGCCTTTTAGGCCGCCGCTGAATCTGAACAGACCACTTACGAGTTCGCAAGTATTTTCTCCGGCTTCGTGTCTCGCAGGCGTCGTGCAGCAAAGTCCGGAAAAAGTCCGGCTCGTGACAGAGAGGCCGGCTGAAAGCCGGCCTGCAGCCAGGATTGGCTGCCCCACGAAAGGCCGAAGCCGAGTCGCGGGCTGAAGCCCGCCGGTTATTTAGGGAGCAAATGGCCAATCGGCCGTGCCCCACTCACGGAACGTACCACAGCAGGATGGACCGGCCCACGCGTTCCCGCGGCTGGATCCGGCCGGCCCATTTCGGCACTCCGAAAATCTTCCAGGTACTGACACTGACGGCATTCCATCCCGCCGCCGGATGCTCGGAATCGACCGGCAGGATGCGCGGGAACGCATCTCCCGCCAGCGTCGGGTAGGTCTTGAGGAACGGCTCGAAGGTCACTTCCGCGGCGCCGGAGC
>CAZARO010000755.1:0-3684 GCA_964487165.1 uncultured Solibacteraceae bacterium
GAGCCGCGACTGCAAAGGAGCGGTTGCGGGGTTTAGTACGAGGGAGCCCCCAGATGATTTAAGCACCCGCCGGCGGGACGAAGAAAGCTTGCAGCAGCTTTTTTCGTATCATAAAAAGATATGATGTTTTCCCGCAGTCTAATCCTCTTCGGCGCTGCCGCCGTCTTGTTCGGCCAAACGCCTCCCCCCAGTCCGTCCACGGCGCCGCCGACGCCGCCGCCCATGCCGCAAATCAAGCTGTCTGTGGACAATCCTCAGGTCATACAGCCGGAGGTGCCACCGGACCGCGTGGTGATCACGGTTGGGGACATTAAGGTTACCGCCGCGCAGTTCAACGCGCTGGTGGACACCTTGCAGCCCAATTATCGCAACATGGCCCGCGGCAACGCGCGCCGGCAGTTTGCCGACAATATCGTGAAGATGCTGACTTTGGCACAGGAGGCGCAGAAGCGCAAACTGGACCAGACCGACGAATTCAAGAATCAGCTGTTCTTTCAAAACTACAACCTGATGGCCACTACGCTGGCCAATCAACTGGGCAAGAATCTGCAGATTTCCGAGGCGGATGTGCGCGGGTTTTACCAGGCCCACATCAAGGAATACGAGACCGTGCATGCCCGCCACATCCTGATACGGATGCAGGGTTCCACGGTGCCGCTGCGGCCGGGACACACGGAGCTTTCGGATGCCGAAGCGCTTACCAAGGCGCAGGAAATCCGCAAGCAACTGCAGGATGGCGCCGATTTCGCGACCCTCGCGAAGACCGAATCCGACGATGCAGGATCGGGCGCGGTCGGCGGCGAACTCCCCCCGTTCGGCCACAGACAGATGGTGGCGCCGTTCGAAACGGCCGCCTTCGCGCTCAAGCCCGGCGAGCTCAGCGAACCGGTGAAAAGCCCGTTCGGCTACCACATCATCCTGGTGGTTTCGCACGATACCAAACCCTTCGAAGAGGTGCGCGCCGAGCTGGAGGCGAAGATGAAGCCGGAGGAGAGCCAGAAGGCGGTAAATAAGTTGATTGAAGAACTGCAAAAGGCTACTCCGCCCGTGTTCGATCCGCAGTTCTTCCCGGCGCCCACGCCTCCGCCCGTTCCCATGCCCGTTCCGCCGCCCACACCCAAGGCTCCGGACAAGAAGTAAGTGCAGACTCGCAAGCTGGTGCTCGCCTGCCCGGTGTGCGGATCGAGCGAAGTATTCTACAGTTGCACGCCCAATTGCTGCTTCAATCATGTATGCGCGGAGTGCGGGACCACGTTTGAGCCGGCCACCACGGTAGCGGGCGGAACAGTATCCGGAATCGTGGCGCCCGACCCGCTGCCGGAGGCGGCCGACCCCACCGTGGCCTGCATCCGCTGCGACTCCACGGACGTCTATATGGTGGACGGCGAATCCCTGGTCTGCGCCAAGTGCGGTACGTTGCTCAAACTGGAGATCACCGAAGTCGCCCCGGGCTAGTACTGTCTTACGCCTGCGGGTTGCGTTTTGCCCTGTGGAAATGATACTGTGAAAGTACCGCGGGTTGACCTGTGGGCACTCCCAGCCCGGTCGATTGCGTGGTTCGGTCTGTTTACAACTTTCGACCCTGGCGCTGCTCTGGCACCAGGGTTTTTTATTTGCCCCATCCAAAAATGTAAGACTTCAGCCAGTACCCTTCCACCATCTGTTAGAAGTATACTTTTCAGATCGCGGGATTTGCGCCATAATACAAACGACCGTCGGGCGATCGCGGAACACCGGCGGCAAAAAAGTGGTCTCGGATGGTACCCAAATCGCGGATCGGATTCGGCCTGGCGAGAAAGCAAACGCTGCTGGCCTGCCTGGCGTTATTGCCCTTCAATTGCCTGCCAGCGCAGGAAATCATGGCCCCCACAGGGGGCTTGGTGCGGCTCATGCCGTCGGACGCGGCCATTCTGGAGTCCACGGAAAACCGCAAAGACCTGCCCTGCACAGTAACCCCGGACAAAGCGGCTCTCGGCTTCGACCTCAAGTTTCACCTGGGCTACGATGTCAGCGTCCCCATTAAAGAATTGGTGGGTACCGACAATCAGCTAACCATGGTCTTCCGTGTCACCCAGGAAAATCATCCCGATGGAGGGATCTACTTTTCGCAGCATTTTCAGGTGCCGACAATCGATCGCGACGAAGGTGGCCCGGCCTATCTGGACGGGTCGTTCGTGGTGGGCGAAGGCAAGTACCACGTCGACTGGCTGATGCGCGATCGCGCCGAACGCATGTGCTCCTTCCACTGGGATTCGGAAGCCAGCCTGCCCTCCAAAGACAAGCAGATGACGCTCGATATTCCCGCCGGCACGGTGCAGGCCGTCGACCCGGAGGTTTTCAAACAGGAGCCGCCTATCCAGAGGGAAGCCAAACCGGCGCCGCTGAACGTGAAGGTGATGGTGAATTTCGCGCCGCAGGATGCCAACTCATCGGCCCTGCAGCCCCTGGATACCCGCGCGCTGCTCTCCATGCTGCGTAGTATTTCGCGCGAGCCGCACATTTCGAAGTTCTCCGTGGTGGCTTACAACATGCAGCAGCAGAAAATCATCTACCGCCAGGACGAAGCATCGCAGATCGACTTCCCGGCTCTGGGCCAGGCCGTCAAGTCAATGCGCCTGGGCACCGTCGATTTGAAGCATCTGGTGCAAAAACATAGCGATACGGACTTTCTCACGCAGTTGATGACCAGCGAGATCAAAGACCCGAAAGACAGCCTGGACGCGCTGATTTTCGCCGGTCCGAAGGTCATGCTGGATGATGGCGTGTCGCCGGACATGCTGAAGCAGTTTAGCGACGTCAAATTCCCCGTCTTCTACATGAATTACAATGCGAATCCGCAGATGAATCCCTGGCGGGACGCCATCGGCAACGCGGTAAGGCTGCTGAAAGGCGTGGAATATACCATCAGCCGCCCGCGCGATTTATTTTTTGCCTGGAGCGAAATCATGGGCCGTATTGTAAAATCAAAGGTGGGGCGGACGGCCACTGCCGAAGCTGCCCTGCACTGATCACATGCGGACAATTTGCGTCGCAGTACTCGTCGTCTCCGCTGGGTTGCCCGGATATTCGCAGAAATTCTCGCCTGAAAATCTGGCGCCTTCCATTCCTACGCCATCTTCGGTGGTAGACCGCATGCTCGATGCGGCGCACGTCAAGACGAGCGACGTGGTCTACGACCTGGGCAGCGGCGACGGCCGTATTGTGATCGCCGCGGCGCAGAAATACGGGGCCAAAGCGGTGGGCGTGGAAATGCTGCCGGACCTGTGCCGGCAGGCGCAACGCCGCATCCACGAACTGGGACTGGACGACCGCGCGTCCATTGTGGAAGGCAACGTCTTCCACGTGGACTTCAGCGCCGCCACGGTTGTGACCATGTACTTTATGACCGATTCCAACGAGCGGCTGCGGCCCAACCTGGAAAAATACCTGAAGCCGGGCACGCGCGTGGTTTCCAACCAATTCCCGATCAAGGGATGGAGGCCGGTGTCGGTGGAGCACGTCAAGGCGGGCATGGAGTACACCATCTACGTGTACGAAGTCGGGAAGACGAAGTAGGAGAAGGGCAGGGAAGGGAACGGAAGGATGATGAAGTCAGAATCGCGGAGCTGAGCGGCGTTTCTTCCGGCTCCAGTTCCCTCCATCATCCTCCGGTTCCCTTCCGCCTTCGCCCTACTTCCCCTTGGC
>CAZARO010000756.1:0-3675 GCA_964487165.1 uncultured Solibacteraceae bacterium
CGCCATGTGGAACGATAGCGACAGCAGCGCGCCGGTAGACCTGCTGATCGACTTCCTATCCGAACCCGGGCGCACCAATTCGAGCCTGATCACCGCCGCCGCGGACGGCATCCACTGGAACGCCATCCGGCAGGCGGCACGGTTGATCGATACCGTGTCCCGGCGCAGCGTACACGGGCAAGGGAACCTGAACTTTGCCGCCATCGCGATGTTGAAGCCGTACGGCCCCTTCTATCCCGGCGCTTACCATGCGGGAGGCAGCCGGGTGTTTTCGGTGGGAGTGGAGGGCGCGGACGTGGTGGCCGAGGTCTTCGCGCAGGAGCACGACGCGCGCGTGGCGGAAAGGAAACTCACCGAAGCCCTGACGGCCCAGCTGGGAGCGGTGGAAAAGATTGCCCTGGAGGCGGCAGCGGGAAGCGGTTGGACGTATGCGGGCGTCGACCCCACGCCCGCGCCTTTGGCCAACGTGTCAATCGGGCGCGCCATCGAATCTTTTACCGGTGCGCCGTTCGGATCGAGCGGCACTATGACGGCCGCGGCGGTGATCACCCGCGCGGTGCAGTCGGTGGCCGTGACGCGCGTGGGATATAGCGGCCTGATGGTGCCGGTGCTGGAAGATGCCGTGCTCGCGAAGCGGTGGGACGAAGGCGCGTATACGTTGGACGCACTGCTGGCGTACTCCGCGGTGTGCGCCGCCGGGCTGGATACGATTCCGCTGGCGGGAGACACGGGCCAGGAGCGTCTGGCGCGCATCCTGAGCGACGTGGCGACGCTGGCCTACAAATGGCAGAAGCCCCTGGCGGCGCGTCTGCTGCCCGCGCCCGGGCGCAAATCCGGAGAACGCACCGAGTTCGATGATTCCCGCATGGCGAACGCGGTGATTCACTAAGAGAGCTTCCTGCACCCCTGACGCGCCGGCGGCGCGATCCATGGAGCCTGAAACTTCGAGAAGCCAAGTGGGGCAGGCAATCTTGCCTGCAGGCGGCCTTTCAGGCCGCGGCTGATCTGAACAGACCACTCACGAGTTCGCACGTATTTTCTCCGGCTTCGTGTCTCGCAAGCATCGTGCAACAAAGCCACAAAAAGTCCGACTCGTGACGGAGAGGCCGGCTGAAAGCCGTGGGCGCCCTCTGGGCACAGCCAGGATTGGCTGCCCTACGAAAGGCCAAAGCCGAGGGGCCGTCTGGAAAACCGGCCATAGAGCTGAAAGCTCTTTACTCCACCACAAACTTCGCCGGCTTCCCCGCCGCCTGCGCCACCCACTCCGCGGCGATATAGCCGCTGCGTACCGCGCCCTCCATGGTGGCCGGCCAGCCGGTGCGCGTCCAGTCGCCCGCCAGGAAAACGTTCGCGATCCCGCAATCGGGTGTGGGCCGCAGTTGCTCGGTTTCCGGCGCGGCCGAGAAGGTGGCACGCTGCTCCTTGATCACGTAGGCCTTTACCAGTTTGGCGTCGCGCACGCGCGGGAAATAGAGGCGCAGGTCGCCGATAGCCATATCCACAATCTCAGCGCGCGACAGCGGAGTCAGGTCGCGCGAGGCGCTCACCACCAGTTGCAAATACCGGCCACTATCTTTGTTGAACATCCATTGCATGGTGCGGTCCAGCAGCGTGGCGTGCGGCAGAGTGGTCACTTCGCGGTCGAACCATAAGTGGACTCCAGTGATGGGCGAATGCTCCAGCTTGGGCGCCGCGAGCCCCACTGCATCCAGCCGCTCGAAAGGCAGCGCGCAGATGTAGTGGTCAGCCGCGTGGCGAACGCCCGCCACTACGAAGCCCTCGGCGTCGATGCGTTCCACCGGCGCCCGAAAGTGCATCTGCACCTTGGCCAGGCGGCGCCAGGCGTCGGTGGAATAAAGCTGACCTAATGGGATGGAGGGAACGCCCATTTCGTAAGAATCGGCACGCGCCATAAAGCCCAGCCAGAAGACCTGAAAGCCATGGATCGCGGCCATGCGCTCCAGATCCTCATTCACCGCGCTGACCAGAATCTGGCGCCAGAAACGGTCGATGGCGTGGGGCGTCTGCCGTTTTTGCAGCAGCCAGTCGAGCATGCTGATGCGGTCCAGGTCCTTGCGGCGGGTGCGCTCCCGGCGGATGGCCCACAGCGCTTTGGCGATGCCGATCTTGTCGTGCCGGTCCAGGCAATGCAGGCGCAGAAACGAGCCGGCAAAATGAAACGGCGCGGGGAAGCGGCCGCGCCGCAGTACCGAAATGCGGCCGCCGGGTTCCAGGAAGTAAAATTCGCGATAGAACTTGATGCGGTCGCGGACGTTCAGGCGGGTGTAAAAATCCAGCAGATTGACGCAGCAGCGCAGCAGGATGTGCTGGCAATTGTCGACCGTTTCACCCTCGGTTTCCGCCCCGCCTGCGCCGGGCAGCGTGTATGAGGTGGCCCGTCCGCCCAGGAACGGCCGCGACTCGAAGAGTTCCACGTCGAAACCGGCGCCACCCAGCGCGGCTGCCGCCGACAAACCGGCGAGCCCGCCTCCCGCTATGAGGACTTTGGCCATTTCTGATGTCAGTATGTCATGGACGCTCGCGGCGGGGAAAAGTTAGGCGGCCGGCACTCATTTGTAACCCGCCATTACCCCACGATGCCGTCAATCGTGGCTTGCGCGATGGGGTGGTATCCGGCCCGCGCTTCCGCGTAGATGGCCCGCGCCATGGCCTGTCCCGCGGGCGTTTTCATGAGCTCGCTATAGATCGGCTTGAGGAATTTTCTCCGCCCTACGGATTTCAGGAACGGCCCCACTTTGTAGAACGCCGGCTGATATCCCGCTTGCACCGCCATTAGTAACCATTGATGCAGAATCTCGGAGTTGCCCGACTCGGTGAAGTGGAATTCGCGGTCCAGCCGGGCCATGTCCGGCGGATTCTGCGACCGCAGGAAATGCAGCCACTCGTGCGTGGACCACGCGCCGGTATCGGTGGGCCAGCCGGATTCCACGCGTTCAAAGACATCGGAATGCGGTTCCGCGGCGCCCGCCGGAATGCCCGGGCGGAAGATCCATTCGTCCAGGGGGACGGTTTTGGACAGGTCGCCGGGCAGCTCGCGGAGCACGTACTCCAGGAAGTCCGCGGTCGTGATGCTGCGGAACGCGAAGTGGTTGAAATAGGCGCGCAGGAAGGCATCGAAGCGTTCGCGGCCCACCGCCTGCTCGATGGTCCGCAGCAGCAGCGCGCCTTTTTCGTAAGGCACGAGCGTGCAGCCGTCGTCGGGATCGCGGCCCGTGAGATCGATATGCAGAACGCGGTCCGATTCGCGCAGGCCGGCCATTTCGCCGTCGAGTTGGCGGCGCCCCAGCACCGCTTCCATGGCCGCCCGCGCGGGGCCGTAGATGCGTTCGAGCACGCGGCGCTCCACGTACACGGTGAAGCCTTCGTTGAGCCAGAAATCGCTCCACGTGGCGTTGGTCACCAGGTTGCCCGACCAGGAGTGCGCCAGCTCGTGCGCCACCAGCGAGACCAGGCTGCGGTCGCCGGCCAGAACGGTGGGGGTCGCAAACGTCAGCCGGGGGTTTTCCATGCCGCCGAAGGGAAAGCTCGGCGGCAGCACCAGCAGGTCATACCGGCCCCAGCGATAGGGGCCGTACATGGCTTCCACCGCGCCGATCATCGCCTCGGTATCGGCAAACTCGTAAGCCGCGGCGTCGATCAGCGCCGGCTCGGCAT
>CAZARO010000757.1:0-3664 GCA_964487165.1 uncultured Solibacteraceae bacterium
AGCGCCAGGAAACGCGGCTCGGCAGTCTTATCGGCAACCGCCTGCTCCATGGTGAGCACCTCCGAAATCGGCAGGTTGCGGTCCATTTGCCAGACGGTCTGCTTCACCGCCGGCGCCATGTCGGCCGGATTGCCGGCCGTGCGTATTACCAGGGTAATGTAGGACATGTGCGATCGGAGTTCGCCCAGGAAAGGGTGGTTCTGGAGCGCCGCCTGGTAGACTTCGGGGTCCGGCTCTTCGGCCCAATCGCCTTGTTTGGCGTTCGCCGATATGCCGATCACCGTTACCCAAACGCCTTCGTCTATCGAGATGCGCTGGCCGATGGGGTCTTTGCCTGGCCAGTATTTTGTTGCCGCCGCTTGATTGATCACGGCTACGCCGGGCGCGCGGGAATCGTCCGTAATGGCGATGGCGCGGCCGCGCAGGATCGGCAGGCGCATGGTCTCGAAGTACCCGGGCATGGCCAGGCGATACACAGCGTAAGGCGCTTCGCCGGGGCGCGCCTTGGGGCGTCCGTCAATCATGAAGCTCCACCCCCACAAGTCGCCGGCCAGCGGCAGATGGTTGATTGCGCCCACGGCTTCCACCCCAGGCACGCCGCGCACGCGCTCCAACAGTTGGCGATAGAAGATTTCGCGCGGCCCTTCCGGTGCCTCTTGCGATCCCGCGACCGACACCACCATGGAGAGAACGCGGTGCGGATCGAAGCCCGGATTCACGGACTGCAGCGCGAAGAAACTGCGAATCATGAGGCCCGCGCCGATCAGCAGCACGAAAGCCAACGCGAATTCCGAGACCACCAGAAAACCGCGCAGGCGATTGCGGCGCACGCCGTCGCTGCCTCCGCGTCCACCCTCTTTGAGCGCGGCGCTCAGATTGCCGGCGGTCGCCCGCATGGCCGGCGCCAGCCCGAAAAGTGCCGCCGTCAGCACCGTGGTGGCGAGCAGGAAAAGGATGGCGCGGGCATCGAGCATGACGGTATCCAGGCGCGGGATATCGGCCGGGCTGAGCGCGACGAGTGCTTTCACGCCCCACAGCGCCAGCAGCAGGCCGGCCGCGGCGCCCAGGCCGGCCAGCAGCAGATTCTCGGTGAGGAATTGCGCCATCACGCGCCTCCGGCCCGCGCCCAGAGCGGTCCTGACGGCGATTTCGCGCTGCCGGTCGGAAGTTCGCGCGAGTAGCATGTGGGCCACGTTGGCGCAGGCGATCAGCAGGACGAATCCCACGCCGCAGAGTACGATCAGGAGCGGAGTTTCCACCTTGCCGACGACATTCTCTTTAAGCGGCGTGACTCGGACCTGCCGGTTCGTGCCGGGATATTGCAACTCCAGCCGGCCGGTGAACGCCGCGACTTCGGCGCGCGCCGAAGCGAGCGTCACTCCGGGCTTCATCCGGGCGAAGATGCGTAAGCTGTTGCCACTGCGATCGTGCAGGCGGTCGCCGAATGCCAGCGGCACCCACAGTTCCGCGTGGGTGGCCCAGAACGGGGCGAATTGGAACGACGCCGGCATCACGCCGACAATGGTGAAGCTCTGGCCGTCGAGCAGGATGGGCTTGCCCAGCACTTGCGGGTCGCCATTGAAACGCCGCTGCCACAGCCGGTAGCTGAGAATAATCTCGTGCTCGGCGCCCGATTGATCTTCGCCGGGAAGAAAAGTGCGGCCCATCAGGGGTGCGATGCCGAGCAGTGGGAACATATTCTGCGTCACCTGCAGGCCGGTGAGATGCTCCGGCGAATCCACGCCGGTGAGGTTGGGGCTCCAATACTGGGCCGCCGCCATGGCATCGAAGGAGCGGCTCTGCTCGCGCCAGTCGAGGTAGTTGGCGGGGGCGACAGGTGCCTCGCCGCCATGCAGAAGGGTGACCAGCCGGCCGGGGTCGCGATACGCCAGCGGGTTGAGCAATACGGCGTTGACCACGCTGAAAATGGCGGTGTTCGCGCCGATGCCAAGAGCCAGCGTGACCATCGCCAGCAGCGTGAAGCCGGGAGTGCGCAGCAGCGCGCGGGAGCCATAGCGGAGGTCCTGCGCGAAGTTCTGGAGACTGCGCCAGCCCCAGGCATCGCCGCTCGATTCCCGCAGAAGCGTGGCGTTGCCGAACTGGCGCCGGGCGGCGGCGCGGGCTTCCGCGGGCGACAGGCCGTCGCGAATATGGGCTTGCTGCCGCAGTTCCAGATGCAGGCGCATCTCTTCCTGCAAATCGCGATCGAAGGATTCTCCACGGAACAGCATCCGTAATCGGCGGGCAAGTTCGGTCAACCAGTTCATCTCGAATCCAGTTCTCCCATAGTTAGACTATGCTACCGCAAATCGGTTAGCAATGAGGGCGGCTTCTGATATGCTGAACCTTGCCGATCCCACCCAGACGGTTGCAACCGCGCTCTTATCATGCGTTTCGATGCATCGGCGCCGATTGCGAGGACACCTGTTGCTCCGGCTGGCTGGTGAACGTCGACAAGACTACTTACGAGGCCTATCAGAGCTGCGAGGAACCGGAAATGGGTCCGCGCCTGCGCCAACTGGTGACCATCAACCCCGCCGGCACGAGCGACAACAGCTATGCGCGGATCGGGCTTTCCGGCGCCAATTGCCCGTTTCTTGAGGAGGGACTGTGCGCCATCCAGAAAAAGCTGGGCGAACCGTACCTGTCGACGGTGTGCGCGAAATTTCCGCGCGTGATGAATGTCGTGGACGACGTTTTACAGCGATCGCTGGACCTGTCCTGTCCCGAAGCGGCCCGCCTGATGCTTCTCGACCCGAACCCCATGGAGTTCGACGACGAGGAAGGCCCGCCGAACGATCTCCGTCTGGGTGAGCTTTCCGTGCTGACCACCGCGGACGGAAATTCCGGCAAACCGTACCCGTATTTTCGCGAAATTCGCGGCTTTACGATTGAGCTTCTGCAATACCGCGCCTATCCTTTGTGGAAGCGGCTGGTGATCCTCGGCTCGTTTTGCGATCAGCTGGAGCAATTGACCGGGGCGGGTCAGAATAGCCAGATTCCCGCGGCAGTGCAATGGTTCCGGGATGCCATTCAGGGCAATCGGCTGGACAAGGCGATCCACGCGCACTCGCCCAAGCCGGTAGTGCAATTGGGGGTTCTGCTGGAGTTGATCGTGGCCCGCATCACCTCCGAATTCGTCTCTCCGCGTTTCCTGGCGTGCTACCAGGAATTCATGAAGGGCATCCAGTGGGGCGCGGAATCGGGCATGGACGAGATCGCAGGGCGTTACGCGGCGGCCTTTTCCGGGCCATTCGCGCCATTCCTGAGCCGGCACGGGCATATGCTGGAGCATTACCTGGTGAACTACGTTTATCGGACGCTGTTTCCGTTGGAGCCGCAACAGAGGAATCGCGATCACAGCGTGCATCACGCCGCCGATTCGATACGCGACCAATACCTGTTGATGCTGGTCTACTATGCCATTATTCAGACCGTACTGATCGGCCTCGCCGGTTTTCACCAGGCGGAATTCGGTCCCAGCCATGCCATCCAGGTAATTCAATCGGTGACCAAAGCGTTCGAACACAATCTCTCCTTTCCCGCGCGCGCGCTCAAAATCCTCGAAGAAAAAGGCGTGCGGAGTTGCGTGAGCATGGCGATTCTGATTCGGAATTAGTTCACCACAGAGGCACAGAGACACAGAGAAAAACTATAAGAAAAA
>CAZARO010000758.1:0-3658 GCA_964487165.1 uncultured Solibacteraceae bacterium
GGAATGGGAAGCTCGCCCCGGCGCGGATCGCCGAAGAGCACCGTTCGCGCGCCAGCGTCGCTTGCGTGGCTCGCGCGGGCGATGTCCTGTTGATGCGCCCGCTGCTTCTGCACGCCTCCTCGGCTTCCTCACAGGTGGCGCACCGGCGGGTGATTCATATCGACTATGCGTCCTCGGATTTGGACGGCGGCTTGCGGTGGTTGACGCACGCCAACTAAGACGACGCTGTGAGCTAGAGCTAGAAAGGCTTCAGCGCGCGCAGTAGGGAATCGGTGTTCGCGTTCACCGAAGAGATGGGGCGCCAGTTCTGGTCCATCGTGCCGATGTACGTCATGCTGCCTTTATCCGGGCCCATCAGGATCACGGTATACCGCCGGTCGGGATAGCCCAGCGCGCGGTAGAAAATGGTGCCGGTTTCCTGTATATGATCGCTGGCCGGCTGGGCGCCCAATTTCTGCGTGACGCCGAGGAAATCGTCGCGGGCGTTGAGGCCCAGATAGCTCTGATCGCTGCCCACGAAGACCGCGCCCTTCTGGCGGAGTTCTCCCACCCGCGTGAAACTGATCGCGATGAGATACAGCACCACCAGGGTCGCCACCGCAATCAGAATCAACCTGAAGATGCGGCGATCGCTGGGTTCCAGCCGGATGCCCACCACGGGTGCCGGTTCCTCGCGGCTCTCGGCGCTTCCGCGGGACGGCGGGGGCGCGCCCACTGCCATCGGCATCTCGATGATGCGCCGTTGGAAGGGAACGATCATCCCGCCCTTGAGCTCGAGTTCGCGGCTCAGGCCGACAATCAGGACCGGATCGTCAACCCGCGACACTTCCCCCACGTAGCGGCGCGAAATCCAAATCTCATCGCCGCTCCGGCAGTTGACTACCTGAATCTCCGACCAGGTAGCTTTGCGGAACAGCCACTCGTTGTGCTCCACATTGACAATCGGCGGATAGAACGAGAAGGGCCGGGTCGCCAGGTGGTCCAACGACGGCGGAATGGGCGGCGACGCCATGCAACTATGGTAGCGCGCGCACTATTTGCGCATGGAGTACTTGTCGAGTGTGGCGCGCAGAACTTGCGACCCAGCCGGAGGCTCGACTGCGCCACCCAGCACTTCCCTGTTATCGATCTTGCGGCCGTACAGCTCGGCATTCACGTCGGCATCGTTGCGCAAGGTGGCGCCGGACAGCGCAATGCCCGCGAACAGGCCCTTGGCGCGCGACCACGCGAGAATTTCGGCGTCCATCCGGACATCGGTATTGGCGTCGACCGTGCGGCCGACGGGTCCGGCGGCCACAGAAGCGTCGGCGCCCAGGGTAAATTTGTCACCCAACAGCTTCTGCATGCCCCTTTTATTCATCACCAGCATCACCACGTCGGTGGAAGATCCGCCGATTTGGAATCCCACGCTGCCGCCCTCCACGCGCACCGCGGCGGGGGCGCCCCAGCCAAAACCATCCTCGTGACGGCACTCGGCGAAGCCGCGTCCGTACTGGCCGCCCACCACGAACGCGCCTTTCTTGAGTCCGGGGACGATGATGACGCACTGCGCTTTGGCAACGAGATCTTGCGGAATGCCCTTATCGGGCGTGCTCATGATTTCCTGGAAGACTTCCGCCGATGCGGTGAGACGCTCCGTCGCGGTCTCGGCGGCGGCAATGGCTGCTACCGATAGAATTAACGCTGCGCTGAATGTGAACTGTTTCATTGCTCTCCTCCTCCATGCATTATCGCGCGATGCAACTGCCGATGTGGATGCATGCGAAATTCCAGAGTACCGCGGCATACACCGCGGGTTAGCGATGGCCCAGGAAACGCAGCCGCACATTGAAAGCGCGCAACTGTCCGCGGGTGAAGATGAGATATGCCGGCGTGCCGATCACGTTATTCACTACGTTGGGGTTGGGATTGTTAGTGAGATTGTTGAATCCGAATCGCCACGCCCAAAGGTAGTGAATCGCCGTAAAGCGGCGCTCCACGGCGAGGTTGATGTTGAAATAATCGGGGAAGCGCATGGAGTTGGGGTCGCCCACCATGACGCCCTGCTGGTCTACCACGCTGAAGGGAAATCCGGTGCGATATTCCACAAGCAGCGCAAGGGAAGTGTTGCGCGTAATGAATTTGAAGCGTGGCGGCAGGATGCGGTTGGGCAGCGGCGCCCAGCCCCAGGTGTGGAACCGATTGGGCGCGTCCCATGGCTCCGGGCCTGCGCCCTGGGGGCCGAAGATAGGGTTCTCCAGGCTATAGTCCACGGCCGCGTTGGAGCGCGCGGAAGAGCGCGTGTAGCCGGCAAACCATTCGAACTTACCCGCGAAAGTGTGGCGCAGCGATAGATCCAGCGCCTGATAGCGCTCGCGCCGCGAGTTATCCAGCAGGTAGGTGACGCCCTCATCGTAGTTATTTTGCGTGACCGGAACCAGGGGATAAAAAGTAAGTCCGCGGTTGCCTGCGCGGCGCGTAAATCCGGCCTTCAGGTAATATTGACGCGGTAACTTGCGCTCCACCGCAGCGCTGGCATTTTGATAATACGGCACCTTCAGGAACTTGTCGTAGACCTCAAACTGCGTTTGCACCGGCCCCACCACCATTCCACCGGGAAGGTAAAACGTGGACAGACTCACCTGGTCCTGCTGCTGCGATACGATATTCAGGTTGATGGCATCGTAATAGACGCCCCAGCCGGCCGAGAACTTAGTATCCGCCAGGAATCTGGGAGCCCAGGCAACGGCCAGCCGCGGAGCCACTTCCAGGGCGCGCACGATCTCATTCCACTCCGTGCGCAGGCCGCCTTCGAACGAAAGCCCTTCGCGAGGACTCCAATGGTCCTCCACATATTGCGCGGCTTCCAGGTTCTTGCGGTCCTCGAATGGGCTGCCCTCGAAGGTGACGTAGCGATTCACGCTGCCGTCGGCGTTCAGTACTTCGTAGGGATGGCGCATGCTTTCCTGGTGAAAGGCTTCGCGCTCCAGATCGACGCCGAATTTCAGCTGGTGCCTGCCCAGAAAATGCAGCGTGGGCAGATACAGATTGCCCATCCATTGCTGGCGGTAAGAATGCCGCTCGAGCGCCTGGAAATAGTTGCCGAGGTCGCCGTAAGGGGTGATCTCGAAGACCTGGTCGCCTTGCGGAAGGTTGCGGAGCTGGCTGCGGCTGTCGGCGAATGCGGCCTCTAACAGGGCGCCGTGGCCGAAATAGTGCTGATCGCGAACGGTGCTCATGTAGAGCGTCCGGCGCTGCGAGAGAGTGGTCTCCACCGGGTTGAGAACGCTCAGGCCGTTGTGATTGGTGTCCGAAAGGTTGTACAGAAAGCTGGCGGTGAGGATGTTGGCCGGAGTGAGGTCGATCTGGAAGCGGTTGAGATCGTTAAAATCGGTGCCGCGGACGCGGTTCTGGCCGGTGGGCAGGCCATAAATCGTGTCGTCGTGATAGAAGACGTCGAGCCCGTTGTAGAACCAGGCCTTGCCCTTTACCAGCGGCCCGGAAAACTCCAGCCGGGGAGTGAATTTATTGATGTGGAAGCCTCCGTCGGTAGAGGCCGAGGGGAAGAAGTTGGTGGCGCCGAAACGCCAGCGGTCGTCACCCATCTTGGTCTTCACATCGAGTACGCCGGCGGCGCCGCGGCCGTTTTCCGCCGAGAAGCGGCTGCTCTCCAGGTCGG
>CAZARO010000759.1:0-3652 GCA_964487165.1 uncultured Solibacteraceae bacterium
CGGGTCGAGCTGCGAGACGATGCCCAGAAGCCGGTTCTCACCCAGCGAATTCACCAGCGCCACCGAAGCGGGCCGGCCCACCGTGATGGGCAGCATGGCGCCGGGGAATATGACGGTATCGCGCACCGTCAGGATGGGCATTTCCTCCAGCGTCTCCGCGGGCGGATTGCCTTCAATCGTGGTAATGGGGCTCTCTTCGTCGGCCATGGTGCAATTTAAGTGTACCCCGCGCCTGGCCTTCGACTGTGCCCTACCTCGATAAGCGCACGATTTCGGCGACCGCGTTAGCGAAGGACTCCACCGAGTCGACCTTCAGAGTCTTCCCTCTCAACTGCTCTACGGTGTACTGGATGCTGTCGGGCCCGTTGTTCGGCCCGAAGTTTATTCTGGTGGGCCAATCGGAAACGCTGCCGCCCGGGCCCCTCAACCCGGTGAAGGGATCGATGCTGTGCCCCATCTGCCCCACCTGACCCTGCTGGCCGGGTCCGAACACGAGGCCGCTTCCGACAGGCGGCCGCTCCCACAGTAAATAGAAAAACCGCTGCCTTGCATCTGGTGGCAGGTCGATGTTAGGGGCGGGCTTGTCCTTATATATCGATCTTGGCCCCAGGAAGACCACGGCGCCGGGCGGCTCGGAGGCGTGAATTTCCTGCTTGACGAGGCTCTGGATGAAATCCACCGTGGCCGTGGGATTCTGAAGCACGCTGTAATCCACCGTCGCCGGCTGCACTGCGTCGAACGCACGGGCGACCTCCGGCAGCGCCTCGATGGTGAAGCCGTCCTTGCGGAGCAGTTCTTTCTGTTGTTCCAGATTGAACATCACCAGCCGCACCGAAACAGCCGGCATCTCTTCCATCAGGGCGACCATGGCATCGAGGATCATCGCCTTATCCAGGTCGCCGAGCGAGCTTTGCTTCTGCAGCAGCGAGGCGGCGTGCAGCAGAATGGTCAGGCGGCCAACCGGCTTGACTGCCGGCGCCGGGACCTCGCTCACCGAATTGCCCGCCACCTCACCAAGGGCCAGGATGGGCGTGAAGTTGCGCACGCCCGAGTTCAACCGTGCGTCAACGTGCCATTGATTTCGGCACACATCGCCGCGCTCGTCGAACATCAGAAATTGCACAGCGTAGCGGCCTGCGCCGAGCCAATACGAGCCCTCCACCGTCGCCTCGTGCTGGCTGTTGCCGCCACGCGGAAACTGAACCACGTCCGAGAGGTACACCGGCTTCCCGTTCCCTTCTTTCGATGTGAGCCTGGTGAGCGCAATCCACCTCTGTCCCTGCACCTGTGATTCGGTCAGCGGCACGTGGACAAGGTAGCCCGCTTGCAGTCTGAGGCTGAAGATGAAGTGCGGTTTTTTGGGCGACACCTCGCAGCGCATCTCGTCACCGCGCAGAGTGTCGAGCAGTTTCTGGGCGTCCGCGATCTTCTTCGGGTCATTCAATACGTTTTGCCCGGACAACGCGGTCACGGCGAGAAATCCAACGGTCAACCCGCGAATAGCGAAAAGTGAGTGCAGTGTCCTACCGAAGGGCATCCGGCTATCCCTCCCCGTAGTAGAGCATGCGGCGTGCCATGCCGGCTTGGGAATCCTCACCATGAGGGAGGTTTGCGGGAAAATGGCAGTAGGGAGTAATGGCTCGATTTTTTCCCGCTATGCTCGCCGCCTTTGCCCTGGCACGCGCACAGGTGGCCATCGAACCGCGCCCGAAGCGTCCCGAGCCAACTACTCGCCCGAATCTGCGCGTCGACAGCGACCTGGTGCTGGTCCCGGTAAGCGTAGTCGATCAGAGGAACCACCCGGTCACCGGGCTGGAGCAGGCAAACTTCCGCGTCTTCGACGACGGCGTGGACCGCCCCATCACCGCATTCGCCATGGAGGACGAACCCGTGGCGATAGGCCTGATTTTCGACCATAGCGGAAGCGTCTCCGGCCTGAAGCGCAGCGAGGCCGAGACGACTCGCACGTTCCTGAAAACGTCCAACCCGCGGGACGAGTATTTTCTGGTGGTTTTCGCCGGCCGGCCGGAACTGGCGGTGCCTCTGACGCGCGGACCAGAGGAGGTTCAATACCGAATTCTCACTACCGCATGGGGCGGATCCACGGCCTTCAATGACGGCGTGATTCTGGGGCTGAATGAGTTGAAGAAATCGCGGCTGAGCCGCAAGGCGCTGTTGGTGATTTCGGACGGCGGCGAGAATCACAGCCGTTACAACCACCGTGAGCTCGAGAACGTCGTGGAGGAGTCGGACGCGCTCATCTACGCCATCGGCTTTCAATCCAACCAAGCCAACTTTCCGCTTCTCAAATGGATGGCGGAGTTGTCCGGCGGACTGGCCTTCGCGGCCAATGCCGACAGCCTGCCGGACATGGCTGCCAAGGTCGCGCTTGAATTACGGAATCGCTATGTGCTCGGGTTCTCTGACACAGGGATTCCGCGCGACGGCAAAGTGCACAGTTTGCGCGTGCAAATCGTTACACCGCACGGCATGCCGCCGTTGAAATCGTCGTGGCGTCGCTCCTATCGCGCTCCGCAGAACTGACCAAAGGCTTCGCCCTTGACCGGAGGCGCAGCCTCCGGATATCGCTCCGCGATATGGAAGGATACTGAAGTCAGAAGCGGCCTCCGCGGGTCCGTGAGGTCAGAATGAGCGCCGGGCGCCGGCCGGCTTCACCGTTCGGGACTCCATTTCGATGGAAAACCGGCTCGGATGCATCCCGCGGCGAATTCGGGCATCATAAGAGTAGGATGTCTTCAATGGTATCAGCCGAGTTAGTGGATTACGCGGGCCTTGCGCCGGGCTCTCTGGTGGATGTGGAGACCAAGAATCGCCACTACCGGATCGAGTGCAAGGGCGGCAGCGACATGCTGATCTCGGGCCATCCCGACTACTGCCCCACTCCCGTGCCGGCGCGCGTGCTGGAATCCGGCGTGATCGAACGCGGCCGGCACCTCCATCTACTGTTGAACGAGCGGTGCCCGGTCACTACTTCGCGCGTGGTGAGAGTCCGCGTACAGCGGCCTTCCGGCATCCAGTAAACCAGCCTCGCACTGGCCCGAGACTTGCGAGTTATTGACTCTGTCTTGCAATAAGTGCTTCCAGCTTCGTGTTACTGAAGAGCTGACCATGGCGGCGATGGCACAGGTGTGGCGGATTTTCTACCTGACGGCCCTTCCCCTGGCGCTGTGCGCGGCCGATGGTGGAACCGTGGAAGTGACGGTAGTGGATGGCATCACCGGCGCAGCCATACCGGGTGTCAAAGTAGAACTCGCGCCCTCCCCCGGCAACAGCTTGAAGTTCCGCAACTGGACGGGGACGGGGCCGGCGGGTGAGTTGCGTTTTTCCGATCTGACTCCGGGGGAACATTGGTTTTCTTTCCAAAAGGAGGGGTACGGCTCGGGGGAGCCGACCATGGTGCGAGTCGCGTCGCAGGCGACTGTGCACCTGCGCCAGGAACTCGAACCGCTCACAACCCTTAACGGGAGGGTGCTGGTCCCAGGGAACCACACCCGGCGCATCCCGGTGGAACTGTTGTCGGGCCGTGGCCAGTATCTGCGGGCCGTCCTGACCGACAACATCGGCGCGTTCCGGATGGGGAATCTGCAGCCGGGTGTGTACCTGTTGCGGGCTATCCCAGACCGTTTACAAG
>CAZARO010000760.1:0-3643 GCA_964487165.1 uncultured Solibacteraceae bacterium
TCGTTGAGCAGCGAGATGGGGTTGTGCTTGAGCTGGCGCCAGCGCACCGGGTCCAGATCGCGGAACAGGCTGGCGGTATCGACGTCCCAGGACCACCAGAGATTGCGCGCCAGCGCCCACAGGCGTGCCTGGGCGGGGGCGATAAAACGGTCGAGCGTGCGCGCCTCGCTGACCACGGGCGCAACCTGCGCGGCGGCTTCAAACAGCATGCGCGCTTCCTCGTCCGTGAAACTGCGGGGCGCGACGGTCTGCACCACCAGCACGCCCTGCAGTACGCCGCAATCGATGAGGGGGACGCCGAGGAACGAGTGGTACGCTTCCTCGCCCGCCTCGCCGAAGAATTTGAAACGGGGATGCTTCCGAACTTCGTCCACGGCGACCGGGCGCACCAGTTCCGCTACCATTCCCGCCAGCCCTTCGTGCAGCGCCATGCGCAGCTTGCCGATGCATTCGCGGCGCAGTCCGACGGTGGCGGCCAGCACCAGGTTGGCGCGGTCAGGCTCCAGCAGGTAAGCGGAGCAGACATCGGTGTGGAAGCGCCGGGCGATCAGAGCGACCACGTTCATCAGCGTTTCCGCCGGCTTGCCCCCTTCCTGCGCAAGCGTGCTGAGTTCCTCCAGCGTGAGGAGATTGAAGGGTGTTTCCAGGGAATCGTCCATTTTCGGCTTTCTTCTACGCGAACGGAGCGGAAATCCGACGGGGGACTGAGGCTTCAGAATACCACCGCGGGGCGGGATTGGATAAGGATTTCGAAAGACTAGAGATAGCGCCGGGGCGCCAGCCTCGAGGGAGCCCCGAACCGTCGCCCGATGCCGGAGTGTGAGATCCCGAGAGAGGTTGGGGCGCAGGACTGAATGACCATCGACGAACTGGTCGGAACCGTCGAAGGCGTTACCGCCGCGGCCGAGAGCCGCGAGCGCCGCCTGGACCGCCTCGAACATTAGCCCCGATAACGGGTTGTCCGCGACGGTCCGGACCGGGCACTATACAAAGTCGACAGAAAAGCCTAACAAACTGCAACTTGTACTGGCTAACGTGAGACTGCAATATTAGCCAGTACTATCGGAATCGTGGGTTGGGTGACAGCGGCCAGCCCTCGCTTGGGGGCGAGGACTGGCCTGTTCGGATACCAGGTGAGTGGCGTCCGCAACTATTCGAATTCTATCTGATATCCGCGCCTTCCATACCCTCCAAGTTGTAAATCAATCGCGCTCTCCCCATTGGAGTGCGCACAACCGAAGGAGAAGTGTGTCTATGCGAATCACCGATATTCTTAGCCCCAGGCATGCGTGGGCAAGCCCGGCAGCCGTTCTTCTGGCCATGGTGTGTGGCTTTAGCCAGACCGACCCCGGTCCGCGCGGTGGACCTGCCGGCGCCGGCGGGACCTTTGCGGTACTCGACAACCAGAACTCCGCGCTGGACGTCTCCTACAAGGCTTACTTTGCCGAGGCGTTGTTGCGCTTCCAGGAGGTGGATTCGGTTTCCGGAAATATCGAATCCGGCAGCGGCCTGGGACCGACCTTTAATGGTAATAGCTGCGCTATGTGCCACCTTCAGCCGGCCGTGGGAGGAAGCAGCCCCGGGCTCGCCAGCAAGCAGAATCCGGTTCCCAATCCGCAGGTGGCACTGGCTACTTTGCACGGCGCCAATAACAGGCCGCCGGCGTTCATTTCAGCGGATGGTCCCGTGCGTGAAGCGCGCTTCGTCTCCACCAATCCCTCGCAGGCCGGCGCGCCTCTGGATGGCGGTGTACACGGCCTCTATACCATCGCCGGTCGGCCAGACGCCAAGGGTTGCACGCTGGCGCAAACCGACTTCGCCTCGCAGATTGCGGCCCACAACGTGATATTCCGCATCCCGACGCCCTTGTTCGGGCTAGGGTTGGTGGAAACCACCACCGACGAGGCGCTGATGGTGAACCTGGCGGCCACGGCGTCGCAGAGAGCGGCGCTCGGAATCGGCGGGACGTTCAACACCAGCGGCAACGATGGCAGCATCACGCGCTTCGGTTGGAAGGCGCAGAACAAAACGCTGCTGATCTTTGCCGGGGAAGCTTACAACGTGGAACAAGGAGTCAGCAACGACGCTTTTGCAAACGAGCGTTTTCCAGCGGGCACGCCGCCGCCGGTCATCGCCGAATGCACATTCAATGCGACGCCCGAGGACACCACCAATATCATTAACCCGAACGTAGCCGGCTCAACCGTGGGCAGCGCGTCGGCGATGTCTTCCGACGTGGTCAACTTTGCCGCGGCCGCCAGTTTATTGGCCCCGGCCGCACCCACCACGGCCTCGCCCTCGCAGCTGAACGGCCAGAACCTGTTCAGCCAGATCGGCTGCAACCTGTGTCACTCCACCTCGCTCACCACGGGTGCATCCAATTTTCCGGCGCTGTCCAATTATCAATTCCATCCCTATTCGGACTTCGCGATCCACCACATGGGTCCCAACCTGGCCGACGGCATCGTGCAGGGCGCGGCCGGCCCGGACGAGTTCCGCACGGCTCCGCTCTGGGGCCTGGGACAGCGGCTGTTCTTCCTGCACGATGGGCGTACTTCCGATCTGCTGGCAGCCATTCAGGCTCACTCCAGCGCGGGGCAAAACTGCGCCGCGGCAACGAGCGCTCCCCAGCCGCCGGCCAGCTCCGCAAGCCAAAGCTGCGCATCGGAGGCGAACCAGGTGGTCGCAGCTTTCAACGCGCTGCGCGCGTCGCAGCAGCAGGATTTGCTGAACTTCCTGCGATCGCTGTAGGTCCGCAGACGCGTTGTCCGCGGCTCCGTACGAGCACTTAGTTTATGGAGCCGCGGACAGCGTTACAAACCATGTTCGCCGACCGATGCCGCTTCGAGCGTGAGGGGCTAGCCGGACTTCCCACGCCTGGCGCGCGGAGCGAGGTAGTGGAACCGTACGAGGTAGATATTTTCGCCCCTGCCGTGCTTGGCGACTTTGAGCAAATCCACCAGGCCGAGGAAGCCCGATTCGCGCGCCAGTTGCGGAGTGATATCCGGGAAGCCGATGGGCGTAATGGAATCGATTTCGATTTCGCCTTCCTCCATGCGGTAGCGGTTCCCCACTTTGACATGCGGGCGCGTCCATATGCGGACGCTGCATGTGATTTCTCCGCGGCGAACTCCCTCGCGCAGGCGCTTGGTGAATACCATAGAGGAGAGTGTACCGCGGGATCGAGTCTCACTTTCTTATCGACTGGTGTAGTTGAAATGCGCGCTCGCTGGTCTTCGATATAGACGCACTTACTTCCACGCGTCAATCGACGAATACGTCTCAGGTTGCAAATCAGCATTGTGATTTCATTCTGCTCGATCTCTATCTCTGCGCTGCCGCGCGCGGACGCACGCAGCACAGCTCCAGCTGTGCACTGTCCAGACTCACGCGGAGCACCGATGCGGCGTCGCCTGTTGCTGGCGTATTTACTGGCGAATGCTGTCTTATATAGCATGGTTCTGCCCCTCTGGGAGGGTTTCGACGAGCCCTTCCATTTCGGCTACGTTCAGTGTCTGGCGAACGGAATCGGCTTGCCGGACCCCCGAACGTCCGGGCTTTCGCAAGAAGTGGGAGCGTCTCTCCTGCTGGCGCCTGGAAGCCTTTCGGTGAAGCGCAATATTCCGGAGATTACTTCGTACCC
>CAZARO010000761.1:0-3643 GCA_964487165.1 uncultured Solibacteraceae bacterium
CGTAGCGCCACTGGCGGAGGCACACGAGGACCGCCGCCAGGGTTACGTAAAGCGGCGCCTGAAAGAAAAAACGGTAATAGCGCACGCGGTATTCCAGACGCAGCAGGAAACTGGAGAGCGTATCGGTGCGGGGACCGTGAAAGCCGAGCTGCATTTTGTAATCCATGGCCTGCTGTGGCGTGAGCGGATAGTGCGGCACGGGATTGGGCTCGAAGGTGAAAGCCGAGGGCACACCGTACTGATACTGGCTGAGCATTTCGGGCATGGTGGTCCAACTGCCCGTGACTGCTTTGTTCTGCGCGGCGACCAGAGCCACGGCGGGAATCAGAACAAATGCGACTTCCGGCAGCAGGCGGGCCAGGGAGAGCGCTCTCGATCGCATTCGCAACTCCGGCAGAAACCAGAGGGCCGCGCTCAGGAAAAGAAAGATCGATTCGTAAGGCCGGGTAATGAGATGGAGCGCCAGGCCGAGTCCCAGCAGCAGGGCGTCGCGTTGGCGTGGGTGGTCCCGCAGGCGAGGCAGCGCGCCGAAGACCAGGCAGCCCGAAACGGCTGTCACGGCGCCGCCCCAATAGGTGTTCATCCACTGGTTAAGCGGGCCGAACTCCGTGGCGGCCAGCACCCCGCCCAGCAGGGCCCAGCCGGGCGTGGTCCAACCGCGCAGCATCCAGTAGCACAGCGCGCAAAAGGCGCCGGTAGCGAGCAGCACGCCTGCCCAGGGTGTGCCGAAAAGAGTCCAGCCAAGGGCCAGCACCAGGCCCTGGCCCACGGGATAGATGGAGCTGTAAGTGGGCTGTTGTAGCACGAAGAAGGTCTCGAAGAACCGGTGCAGGAGATGCGGCGGATTGGCCAGCCGGAAATGACGCAAAGTGTCGGCCACCAGCAGGTGGCTGAATTCGTCGTAGATCTGGGGCTGGGGAATGGGGTGGCCAGGCAGCAGCAGAAGCCGCAGGGCGACGGGCGCGGCTGCGAGCAGCAGCAGGCACCAGCCGGTTCGCGCGCCGAGCCGCGCCGCGCAGGCAGCCAGCCGGGGTCGCCAGGCGAGGGCCATCGCCAGGAGCAGCGCGGCGAGCGCGATTTCCACCACATCGGCGGCGCCCAGGCCGAAGAAGTTAGTTGTGGCCATGACCTATCCAATTGTCGCGCGGGCGCAGCGGGCTTCAAGCCATGTCATAGCAGGCGCGGTCCCGCCTCCTGAAAGTACTATCGGCAAGTAAGGGTACTGTTAGCCCTGGTTTCCAGGAACTGCGGCCTTGCGTTGAGCTTCACAGTCGTCGATAATCGCACTTATTCGCCGGGAGGAAAGAAGATGCAACTGAACATGCGGCGCGAGCCGCGGCACGTAGGAAGGCAGACGTACACTTTAGTCTGGCAGCTTGCCGATGGGGCGTCGCGCTCGATCGAAGCACGCGGCATTGACATCTCGCGGTCCGGCATTCGCGTCAGTACTTCCCTGAGCGTGCCGGTGGACACGGTCGTGTTCATCCAGTCCCACGGCGACACGCTGGCCGGCTACAGCGTGGTTCGCCATTGCACTCCCCACGGCGAGCGCTTCGCCATCGGGCTCGCATTCAATGACGAGACCAAAGCGACGGTCGGCTGCCAGGACGGTACGGACATCGATTATTATTCTTTCCTCCAGGTCAACCCCAAAGCCGATTGGTCGACCATCCATCGCATCTATCGAATGATGGCCGGCCCTTTTCATCCCGACAACCCGGAGACCGGCGACCCGGAGAAGTTCCTGGTTCTACAGGCTGCCTTTGAGACCCTCTCGGATCCCAAACGCCGCGCGGCATACGATGCCAGTCTGGCGAGCACGGAGCCCGGGACGCTTCCAATTTTCGAGTTGAGCGAGTTCGTAAACGGTATCGAGGGTGAGATGAACCGGCGGCTGGGGATCCTTTCGCTGTTGTACAACCGGCGCAGAACCAGCCCGCACAGCCCGGGTATTTCGCTGCTCGATCTGGAAAAGCGAATGGGTATACCGCGTGAGTACCTGGAGTTTTCCACCTGGTATCTCAGGAGCAAGCAATACGTCACCTTAGGCGACAACTCGGAGCTGGTGCTGACGGCACTCGGCGTGGACTTCGTGGAGGCCAGTTGCTCGAAGACACCGATTCTCCAGAAACTGCTGGAGTCCGGTCCTCGTTATGCAACCAGCTCGCACGCGCCGGCGGGCCGCGAATCGGAGCACTGGGGGAAGAAACCTCTACTCACAGAACCGCCGCCGAGCGATGGGACTGGCATCCGGGAGCCCGCCGATTCTTCCCCGCCGCCGCCCCTGCCGCCCCGAAATTAGACAGGCGCCGCTACCCCAGCAGCCTGGCCGCCGGTTTGGCGAAGTAGGTCAGTATGGTGCCGGCGCCAGCGCGCGTGATGGAGGTCAGAGTCTCCATCATGGCGCGCTCGCCATCGATCCAGCCGTTGCGGGCGGCGGCCATGATCATCGAATACTCGCCGCTCACCTGGTAGGCGGCGATGGGGACGTCGAAACGCCGCCGTGCCTCGGCGATCAGGTCGAGATAGGGCAGGGCCGGCTTCACCATGATCATGTCGGCGCCTTCTTCCAGGTCGAGCTCGATTTCGCGCATGGCTTCGCGTCCGTTGGCCGGGTCCATCTGGTAGCTGCGGCGGTCGCCGAATTGCGGCGTGGATTCGGCGGCTTCGCGGAACGGGCCATAGAAGACCGAGGCGAATTTGGCGGCATAGGAAAGGATGGGAGTCTTCTCGAAGCCCTGGGCGTCCAGCGCCCGGCGGATGGCGGCCACGCGTCCGTCCATCATGTCGGAAGGCGCCACCACGTCGGCGCCGGCACGGGCATGGGAGACCGCGGTCTTGGCCAGCCATTCTAGCGTGCCATCGTTATCCACGTCGTTGTCTTTGATCACGCCGCAGTGGCCGTGGCTCGTGTATTCGCAGTTGCAGACATCGGTCATGACCAGCAGCTTGGGGGTTTCGCGGCGCAGCGCGCGGATGGCGCTTTGCACGATGCCATCGTCGGCATAGGCGCCGGACGCCATTTCGTCCTTCGATTCCGGCAAGCCGAACAGGATCACGCCGCCGATGCCGAGCGATACCACTTCGGCCGATTCCTTCACCAGCTCGTCAATGGATAATTGGTAGTTGTTGGGCATGGCGCCGATTTCGCGGCGCACCCCTTCACCCGGACAGACGAACAGGGGCAGGACGAATTGCGCCGGATCGAGCCGGGTTTCGCGCACCAGCGCACGCATGTTCTCCGAAGACCGAAGGCGGCGGAGACGGTGGATGGGAAACGGCATGACCCGAATTGTAACGCGCCGCCTGGGGCGGCCGTGCGGCAGGCCGTAGCGTCTGGTGGCAACTCTACCCGCCAAGGGGGGACTTGACAACTGGTCAAGCCCGGTTAGAATAAATCTCATCGAAGCGTTGTTATGCAAGCCGCTTGCGACCATACCCGTACCCAGATAATCGCCCGCAGAGATGGCGTGGATTATGTCGAGTGTCTGGACTGCCGTGAGATCTTCGAAGCCGAAGACCTCGAACCAGTGAAAGTTGAGGAAGAAGAAGAATAGCCCTCCAGCCGTGCGTTAGCATGGAGGGAATGCTCGACCTCTCTTTCTTCCGGAACAACTTCGAACGTGTGGCGGAGCGCCTGGCG
>CAZARO010000762.1:0-3639 GCA_964487165.1 uncultured Solibacteraceae bacterium
GCCTTCCGTATGGACCACCACAGCAAATTCCTTCTGGCCGATAGCCAGATTCCCAGTGCCTGGGTCAACGTGCTGCCGTCGCTTCCGGAGCCGCTCAGTCCCCCTCTGAATCCACAAACCCGCCAGCCTCTGGGTCCGCAGGACCTGGCGGCCATCTTCCCCATGGAGTTGATCGAGCAGGAATTCTCGCCCCAGCCGCTGATCGATATTCCGGGCGAAGTGATGGACATTTATCGCATGTGGAGGGCCACGCCGCTCTATCGCGCGCGGCGGCTGGAGCGCGCCCTGGATACTCCGGCGCATATCTACTATAAGTACGAAGGCACCAGTCCGGCCGGCAGCCACAAGCCCAATACCGCGGTGGCACAAGCTTATTACAATAAGCGCGCCGGCATCCGGCGGCTGGCCACGGAGACCGGCGCGGGGCAGTGGGGCAGCGCGCTGGCGCTGGCCTGCCGGCTCTTCGAGATGGAGTGCACGGTCTACATGGTGCGCATCAGCTACGACCAGAAACCGTACCGCCGCATGATGATGCATACCTGGGGCGCGGAGGTTTTCGCGAGCCCCAGCGACCATACCAATTCCGGCCGTGCGGTCCTGGCCGCCACGCCCGATTCTCCCGGCAGCCTGGGGATCGCCATCAGCGAGGCGGTGGAAGACGCCGCCACGCACTCCGATACCAATTACGCCCTGGGCAGCGTGCTGAACCACGTGATGCTGCACCAGACGGTGATCGGGCAGGAAGCCAAATTGCAAATGGAGCAGGCCGGCGAAGAGCCGGAAGTGGTGCTGGCCTGCTTCGGCGGCGGCAGCAATTTCGCCGGACTCGCGCTCCCTTACGTGCTCGACCGGCTGGCCGGCAAGGGACCGCGCATCGTCGCGGTGGAACCCGCCGCCTGCCCCAGCCTGACCAAGGGCAGCTTCACGTATGACTTCGGCGACACCGGCAAACTTACTCCGCTGATCAAAATGTACACTCTGGGGCACGATTTCGTGCCGCCCGGGATCCACGCCGGCGGACTGCGTTACCACGGCGCTTCCCCGCTCATCAGCCACCTGGTACACCACGGCCATATCGAGGCCAAATCGTACCCGCAGCTTCCGGTGTTTGAGGCGGCGGTGCAATTCGCCCGCACCGAAGGCATTCTGCCGGCGCCGGAATCCGCGCACGCCATCCGGGCCGCGGTGGATGAAGCGCTGGCCGCCCGCGAGGAGGGCCGCGCCCGGGTCATCCTGTTCGGATTGAGCGGTCACGGCCACTTCGACCTGTCGGCTTACGAGAGCTATCTTTCGGGGAAATTGCAGGACTATGAGTACCCCGGCAGGGAGATCGAGAAGGCTATGGCGGAGCTGTAAGGTATCCCCCTCTTTGGGGTAGTACCGTAACAATCAGGATATTAACCTGAGCCATAGAATTTAGTTGCATCCGATATATGCTGATGTTATCCTCGTCATGGTTCATCTAGTACTCGTGGGCCGCGACGCGATAGATCATGATAGCCAGCGTACTAATCATTACGTTCTCTCTGGTCCTGTTCGTCTATTGGTTCCGCTACAGCTGCCTCTTGCTGCTGCGCCGCAGCTCCGACCAGCAAGTGGCTGCCGCTGACCGGTTTAATTACGTCGCCGTGCAGCAGGGGCTGAAGACGGGGATGGATCTGGAGCTGGATCCGCTGCACCGGTCGCTGGATCGCGATTATCGCGTCCTGACCTACCTGTTGGAGCACGCGGCGGGGCTGGAACTGGAACAGTTGGAATACCGCCTGCTGGTTCTGGACTACCGGCTGATGCAGGGCTGGTATTGGCTGACCAAATCGGCGGCTCCGCGGCAGGCCCGCCGGGCGCTCGGCGAGATGGCGGACGTGCTCAACGTTCTGGTTGGCTTCATCGGCGAACAGGGCGGCACGCGCAACGAAGTGTAACTCGCCCAGGCCGGCGTTCCGCGAGTAGTACCCAACTTGTGTAACTTCCCTTTATGTAACTGCCTTCCCTTCAGTGTGCGCGCTTAGAATTGACCATATGCGCACTCGAGACATCGTGCTCCTGCTGGCGCTCGGCATCTGCGGATCGGGCGTGGCGGGCGCCCAGGAAGCGTCGCCCTCGCGTCTGGCCGGCCCTATCGATGAGCGAGTCCTGGTACTTCTGCCGGGCAACGTACGCCGGGACCTGACGGTCGACCGCGACCTGGGTCCGGTGGAAGATGGGCTGCAATTGCGGCTCTACCTGGTCCTGCAGCGCAGCCCCGCGCAGCAGGCCGACCTCGACAATCTCCTCGCCCGGCAGCAGCAGCCGACCGCGCCGGAGTATCACCAGTGGCTCACTCCGCAGGAGTTCGGCGCGCGTTTCGGGGCCTCTCCGCAGGACCTCGCGACGCTCTCCACATGGCTCGAATCGCATGGCTTCCAAGTGTACGGCGCGCTGAACAACTTGAGCATGATCGACTTCTCCGCCACTGCCGGCCAGGTCCGCGCCGCCTTCCATTCGCAGCTGCGCTACTACAACATTCAGGGCGGCAGGTACCTGTCGAACGCGCAGGATCCGCAGATACCGGCGGCGCTGGCACCGGTGGTGGCGGGGATCGCGGGTCTCAGCAAGATTCCGCCCGGCGCCCATCACACACCGATTCATCGCATCTCATACGACGGCCAGGCGCATCGCTGGCGGGATCTCGGGCCGGCATCCGCCGCGCCGCGGTTCCTCGACGGCAGCGGGGACTACGCCGTAACTCCGCAGGATTTCTACACCATCTACAACCTGAACCCCATTTTCACCGCCGGCAACCTGGGCGCGGGCGCCACCATCGGGTTGCCCGAGCCGAGCGATATGCAGTTCGGAACGGTGAACTCCGGTACTGGGGCGGCGTCCGGTGGCGACCTGGCGACGTTTCGCCGCTTATTCGGGGTGCCGGGAACCCTGAACATGACGGTGCTGCACGGCTCCGGAACGGTGCCCTGCCGCGACCCCGGGATTGTCAGTGGGTCAGAAGACGAGGCCACGCTCGACGCCGAGTGGTCCAACGCCGTGGCTCCCTCGGCGCACCTGGTCTTCATGGCTTGCGACGACACTTCGGTGGGCAACGGCTTCATCTCGGCGCTGACGGCATTGATCGATAACAACCTCGCGGACACGATCAGCAGCAGCTACGGCAACAGCGAGGCGTTCACCACGTCGTCCGAGTTTGCCGCCGATGACACGCTGGCAAGCCAGGCCGCGGCCCAGGGCCAGAGCTTCCTGGATGCGGCGGGCGATGCCGGTTCCGCCGACGCGGACCAGAACAGCAGCACCACGGCTGTCCACGGACTCAACGTCGACCAGTATGCCGGGCAACCGCTCATCACCGGCGTGGGAGGCACCGACTTCGCGGACGCCTACGATGCCGGGGAGGGCGGCCAGCCGGTGAGCACCTACTGGGCGGCGGCCAACTCGCAATACTACGGAGACGCACTCAGCTATATTCCGGAGACACCCTGGAACAGCAGTTGCGCAGACAGCATCATCGCCAACCTAAACGGCTTTACGGGAGCCGGCTACTGCGCGTCCCTCGGCAGGCAGGCGAATGGCAGTGTGGAGGGCGGTGGAGGTGGGTTCAGCGCGCACTAGGCACAGCCCTCCTATCAGCCAGGCATTCTTGGGCTTAAT
>CAZARO010000763.1:0-3638 GCA_964487165.1 uncultured Solibacteraceae bacterium
AAATCCGCCAGGAAATGCCGCGCCAGCTCCAGGCGCGTGCCGTGGGTGGCGTCGATCCACCGTCTCATGAGGCGACCACGTCCAGAATCTGCCGTGCGAGCACATCGGTGTCCGCGGCCTCGGTGAGCTGCGCGAATACGCCTTCGAGCGAAGACTCCGCCATCAATTCGCGCAGGCGCGCCACCGAATCGTGCGCCACTACGCGGCCCTTACGCAGAATCAGGACGGTGTCGCAGACCTTCTCGACCACCTCCAGAACGTGCGAGCTGTAGAACACCATCCTGCCGCGTTCGGCAAGCCCTTTGATGAGCCGCCGAAGCACCAGGGCGGCGTTCACGTCCAGTCCCGAAAACGGCTCGTCGAGGATCAGCAGTTCGGGATCGTGGAGCAGCGCGGCGGAGAGCAGGATCTTTTGGCGCATGCCCTTAGAGTAGGACGCCAGCGCGGAATGGCGGTCGTCCCAGAGGCCGAAGAGGCGGAGCAGTTCGTCCATTTTCGGTCCCAGCACGGCAGCGGGTAAACCGCGCAGGCGGCCGGCGAGCTGCAGGTATTCGCGGCCGGACAAGTGCGGATAGAGGTGCGGCTCTTCGGGCACGTAGCCGATGCGATGCTGGTAGTCTTTCAGCTTCTCGTGGACGTCGTGCCCGTGAAACCGGATATGGCCGGCGTTCGGCGACAGGAGTCCGATGAGCATTTTGACGGTGGTGCTCTTGCCGGCTCCGTTGGGGCCCAGGTAACCCAGAATTTCCCCCGGGCGGATGGTGAAGCTGACGCGGTCTACCACCACGGTTCCGCCGTAGCGCTTGGTCAATTCGGACACTGCAAGCATGTGGGGTAGACGCCGGAATGCAATCGAAAGTTTCCGGCTGTCAGGGTGGGCATGGGTGCCGATGGCGAACGGTTCCGCCGAGCTATTTGACCGGAATCGTGACCGACCCCAACTCGTGCAGCGCCCGATCGAGAACCATCACCCGTACCTTCTGCACATCGCTATCGGCCTGCACATCCTGCGGAACCACGATGCCGTCCTTCAGATCGTTCAGCTGCTCCTGGGTGAAAGTGAAATCTTTTTGGATCGCGGCTGTCGCTCCCTGAAAGCCGCTCCTGCCGTACAGCGCGCACCGCAAGGTGAGGCTGCCTTGGAGTTGTGTGCCGCGGTGTTCCATCAGCACGTCCGCGGGATCCACGTGAACTTCGAAATGGACGGTGCCGGGCGCCGCCGCGCGTGACATCGCCACCCGCAATGAGATTCCAGTGGCGTCGAAAGGACTACGGCTCAAGCCGCCGAAGGCAGTATTCGCCAGTTGATCCGGGTCGGAGTCCGCTTCCTCACCGAAGTACCCTTCGCGAGTCAGCAAACGAACGCCTTTGCGCGCCGAATCCAGGCGAATCTTATGTTCCTTTCCACCGTTCTCGCGAGCCGGCGAATAGTAGGCGATCCGGTAACTGCCGCGCGCGTCCGCCATAGCTTCTGTTATTGCACTTTCAAACTGGTCGCTGGGATAGGTGCGTCCTCCGGTGATCGCCGAGAACATTCGCAACGTCTGCCTGGTCTGTTCGATGGGATCTGCTCCGGGCCCCTCGGCGGCTTGCGCTACGGTGTAGATGGCCACTCGAGATCGCGCGGCCGTCTCCGCCAGGTTTTGCACCGGGGCCGTGAAATCGGCCAAAGTGCCGTTCAAGAGCTTGGCGTTCAGGGGCAGCCCATGCGAAATCCAGATCAGATTTTTTCTCCCCCCAAACAGTTCCATCCGCTTGAATATGCCGAGGGCCTGAAAGGTTGTGTTCGCGCGTTGCGCAGGGTCACTGCTGTCGGCGTAACGGATTCCCTCGGTTGATCGTTCGGCCTCGCTGAGCTTGGCGGCGAGTTCCGCGGGAGTCGGTGGCTCCGCGTGCAGGTCGCTATCCGCCCCAGGCAGGGGACGCACCGGGAACAACTCGCCGCGTCCGGTCAGGACGTAAACGTAGACTCGCTCCACCGATTCCAGGTGCGACACCGCCTCGCGAACCTCCTGCCAGGCTTTGGCCATGGTAAGCAGCCTTTCGTTCCATCGGTCGAGCAGGATGAGCGTGGGAGGAGGCCCGGGGCTATTGACAAACTCGCCCGGCCCCCTCGCCGAGACAGTTCGCTTGCTTCCGGCGAACTGGAAAAAGGCCACGGGACGGAGTGCTCCGTCTTCGCGAACCTGAATCTCTTCGGGCCGTAAATCCGCCACCGGATCGCCTTTTGCATCGCTGGCGGCGACCGTGATTTCCACCAGCCGTTGGTGCGCATCGGATTTGGCGCTCGATTGCATCGGCGTGAGCGACGCAAGAACTCCCAAAATAATCGCGAAATCCGCCACTATCCGTCTCATGCCGAACCTCCGCGGTAGCGTCACGCCAAAGCGCGTCGCCTCGAAATTCGCTCCGCCAGTATCTTATAGCTATTCGGATAGGAACATCTATAGCGCTTTGGAGCCGCTCGGCGCGCCCACCCGGAGTTGACATGTGGCCCCGAAAGCGATATCACTCTTAGATCCCCTGAAAGGACCCTAATATGAGATGCCGCGTTACTACCGTCAGTCGTACCCTGCTGGCGCTTTCGCTGATTTCCGGAACCCTCGCAGCCCAGACGAAAAAAACCAAGCCTACTCCCGTTCCCGCAGCCGCCGCGGCCGAGCCCCAAAAGCTCGACGAGGAGTACACCAAGCTCATCAAGCAGTACCTGCAAGATCCGCGCATCTCCACCGAGTTTGTGGACCACATGCCTGCTTCCGATACCGTGCCCTCGCCGCTCAAGTTCTTCGGCCGCATTCCGGGCACCCCCGGCGAACTCACCTATGCCAAGGACATCAACCGCTATTACGAAGCCCTGGCCAAGGTCTCCAAGCGCTGTAAATATTGGGTCCTCGGCACCACCGAGGAAGGCCGCGAAGAGGTCGTCCTGGCCATCGCCGACGAGGCCACCATCGCCTCGCTCGACAAGTATAAGGATATGTTGGCCGAGCTCGGCGACCCCCGCAAAACCAGCGACGCCCGCGCCCATGAGCTGTTTCATACCGCCAAGCCCATCTACTACGCCGCCAGCGGCATTCACTCGCCCGAGACCGGCGGGCCGGAGATGCTCATCGAGCTGGCCTACCGCCTGATCGTGGAAGAGACGCCCTTCATCCAGAACATTCGCAACAACGCCATCGTCATGCTCACACCCGTGATCGAAGTCGACGGCCGCGAAAAAATCGTCGACGCTTACTATGCCAGCAAGAAGACCAGCGCGCCGCGCGGAGCTCTACAGATGTACTGGGGCAAGTACGTGCAGCACGATAACAATCGCGACGGCATGGGCCAGTTCCTCAAGTGTACGCAGAATTTCACCAAGGCCGTGATTGACTGGCACCCCACCATCCTGCATGACCTGCATGAAGCGCAGTCGTACCTCTATGTTTCCACCGGTACCGGCCCCTATAATAACTCGCTCGACCCCATCGCCATCGACGAATGGTGGCTGCTTGGCGAAACCGAAGTCATGGAGATGGCCAAACGCGGCGTGCCCGGCGTCTTCACCTACGGCTTCTACGATGGGTGGGTCCCCAATTATCTTTTCTGGATCGCGCTCACGCACAACTCCTTCGGCCGCTTCTACGAAGTGCAGAGCT
>CAZARO010000764.1:0-3638 GCA_964487165.1 uncultured Solibacteraceae bacterium
GGCTGAATTCCGTGCTGAGCTTGTGCGCACCACATTGGGGGCAGCGCTCCGCCGAAGACCAGGCGCCGCATCGCTGGCACACGCTTTGGGTCTGTTTCGGAACTATCTCCTTACCGGTCCATCGTTGTCGCATCTTCACTCCATCATCGATCAATTCCATCTGAATTGGAAGCTGCCGCGCGAATACATCCGTCCGGAAGCGGCCCTGCCGGCCCTGGGGAACCCTCAGTTCCAACTTCCCCACCCGCGTCACCAGCGTCCGGCCATAATGCCCGGATCGGTAGCCCTGGCGATTCGGTGTCCGTTCCCCTTTCCCGGCGCCGATAGCCTCATCCATCCGGGCCTCCAGCACCTGCTGGACGATTTTCCGCAGCAACGGGCGCAGAAAATCCTCCTGCCCGGCCATCAGGCCTTTCCAGTTTGTCTTCTTCACGGTATCCTGCTTACGGGTCATTGGGCCTTTCCTTTCTTTCCGCCGCTAACGGAATGTTGGCGATGTCCCAACTCCAAAGTTGGTTGGGCGCAGGCCGCCCGATCAAAGCGGACCGATTACGTGTGAACTCCACCGGGCATCAAATGCTAACGAGGTTTCACCTTAGACCGGCAAGGACTCTAGCGACAGCCGGGAAGTGCGGATTGCGGGATGCAAGATAGGGGAATTACAATGGCGCGGCGGGAGGAAAACGAAAGATGAACCGCAGACAGATGATGATCGTTTCCGGCGCGGCGCTCGCGGCAAATGGGGCGGCCGCTGCCTCGCCGCAGGCGCCCGCAAAGAACTCCGGGGCGAATATTGGCTGGATGCGGACCGCCAGGGTGTTCCTCATCGACGCCTACGAGCCTCCCTTTGCGACCGTGCTGGAATATGACGCGGGCGCGCTAGCCGAGACCATGGTTCAGATGAACGCCAACGCCGTGCGTATCGCGACAATGGGGAAGTACGCCCTGATTCAGGGGGTTCGGTTCTCGCGCCACCCGCAACTCGGGACTCGTGACATTCTGGCCGAAACGATTGCCGCATGTAAGCCGCGCGGCATCCGCGTGGTTCCCTACATTTCCACCGGCCACAAGCTCGCCTGGACAATGGTCACGAAAGATTACCCCGAGTATGCGCAGCGGACTACCCCTGGCGGCGGACCGGCCAGGAGCCACTTCTACGTCGGGGAGGACCACGGTACAGTCTGCTGGAACACGCCCTATCGGCAAGCTTATCTCGATCTGGTGGAGCACGTGGTCCGCGACTACGATGTCGAGGGCATGTATTTCGATAGCTGGGTCTCCGAATATTTCTGGCCGGGGCGGAGGGTTTGTTATTGCGATGGGTGCCGCGACGGGTTCCGCAAAGCGGCTGGACTGGAGTTACCCTGGCACGAAAAAGATGGCGACTACACTCCAGCCGAGGTGGCCGCGATCGACCGCTATCACGCCTGGTGCCACGAGGAACTGGTCGATCTCGTCGGGCAGGTGCGCAAGCTGGTGAAATCGTATAAAGACGTTCCGATGATTTACAACATCAATAATCCGCAAAGGATGGCCGGCCAGGACCCCAGGATTCGGGAAGCCAACGATGCCTTTCTATACGAGCGAGGCAACAGCATTCTGGAGCGGGCCGAGGGCGTCAGCCTGGCACGCGCTTCCGGCATGGGTGTGTGGCCGTACGTGGGCGAGTACAACAACTGGCCTCGCACCATCTACAACGGTTTCGATTTTGAACAGCAGATCTTCACTACCTGCATGTTCGGCGGCTCGCCGATTCTCGCGTTGCCGTGGGGCTACATTAAGCACGGCGTCAACCGCCGCTTTGTGGAGTATCCCTTCGGGGTCGTGAAGCAGCACGAACGGGAATTCGCGTTACCCAATTACCCGTACGTCGCGGTGGTCTACGGATACCGGAATCCGCCGGGACATGCTCAGACGGGCACCTGGTGGGGGGTGGACGTGCGCACGTCGACTTTGGGGGCCTTCGTGGCGCTCCTGTACGGGCACGTGCAGGTCTCTTCGGTGGATGAAACCCTCCTGGACGATGCCGAAAAGCTGGCGGCTTACAAGGTCCTGTACCTGGCCGATATAACGTTCCTTTCGGAAACGCGCCTCGCGAACATCAAGAGATTTGTCCGCGAAGGCGGCGGGCTGGTGGCGAGCTACGCAACCTCGCTGTTCGAAGCGACGGCGGGCCAGCGGCTCGACCGCTTCGGGCTGGAGGAACTGGTCCGCGTGGCGCCGTTCCAACCGGCCGCAGAGCTTAGGGATGTCATCTCCAATTACAGTTCGAACACCGGCGGCCCGTACGATCTTTACCTGGCCGACCGCGAGCGCCCCGACCCGCAGGCGCTGACGCCGCTGTGGCACTATCTGCCGGTGAAGGTGCTCGATGGCGGCGAGGTGTGGAAGGAGATTGTTACCGGCGACGGCCTGCGCCCGATCCTGCCCGGCGTGATCGTGTCGCGCTACGGCAGGGGGCGCGTTGTCTACTGCGCCTCCGCGTTGGAGAGCTTGTTCCTACAGCAGAATAGCAGCGCGGTTGGAGAGATGGTGCGCAGCCTGGTGGCAAAGGCGGCCTCCGAGCCGCCACCGTACGAGGTCGAAGCGCCCTCGGCGCTGATCACGAATCTGACGGCGAAAGATAACGTCCTTATGCTCCACCTGACAAACTGGACCGGCAATAAGATGGAACGCGCGGGAACGAATGAGTACTACCTCGCGCCCGTGGAAGACGTTCGTGTCCGGTTGTCGATACCGGCGGGCAGGCGGGTGCGGAGCGTTGCGCTGCTGGTGAAAGCGCCTTGCAAGCGGGAGCAAAAAGGCTCGACCCTCGAAGTGGTAATTCCACGCGTCGAAGCCTACCAGGGCGTCCGGGTGGAGATGGAGCGATTATAGAGGGACTTGAGACCATCGCCGATGCGCCGTGCCGATTGACCAGGCGGCTGGTGACGCAGCGCGACCGCTCGGCTGGCGTCAAGTCGGCGACCGGAAACCTGTCTGACTACAAGCGACGGATGGCGCTCGCGATCAGAATCATCGTGATGGGTACCAACGGGGTCGAGACATGAATATAGCGGTTGTTGGAGCGACGGGTGCGACAGGACGCAGAGTGGTAAAGCAAGCCCTTGCACAAGGACACTTGGTTACGGCCGTTGCTCGCCATCCGGAGCGGCTGTCATCCGCCGACCGGCTGTCCTTCGTCCGGGGAGATGTCGTTTCCCCAGGGGGTCTGACAGGTGCTCTTGACGGCGTGGAGGCAGTCATTTGCTGCATCGGACCAGAAAAGAACCTATCGCCAGGAACGCTCATGTCAGTCGGTGTCGCCAGCATTCTCGCCGAATGCAAACGTGCGAACGTCCGACGATTCATAATGCAAAGTGGTATCGGCCTAAGCGATGGACGCGAGCTCTCCTGTCCCAACCGCTTTGTCGTCCGCGTCTCGGGCCGGATATTCAATGCTGCAGTTACTGACAAGGCGGTCGCCGAGCGAATGACGCAGAAAATAGACATGGAGTGGGTCATCGTTCGCCCGGTCGTATTGCTAGATAAGCCGGCGAAGGGACGCTATACGGCAGGTCCGTTAGCACGAGTCGCGCCACTTGTTCCGCTTTCCTTTGACGATTGCGCCGACTGCCTGCTTCGTGCAGCGACAGATG
>CAZARO010000765.1:0-3617 GCA_964487165.1 uncultured Solibacteraceae bacterium
GGCTGATCGACCGCTCCCTCGCGGTCGCGGCTCGGTAGGCTCTCGCAAACACAGAAGCGCCATTCCGAGCCACGCGCGCTAGCGAGCGGAGTTCGCCCGAAAGCGTGTTACTTCTTCAACGACGCCATATCGATCACGAAGCGGTACTTCACGTCGCTCTTCAGCAGGCGCTCGTACGCTTCGTTGACCTGTTGGATGGCGATCATCTCGATATCGCTCGCGATCCCCTTCTCGGCGCAGAAATCCAGCATTTCCTGGGTTTCCGGAATGCCGCCGATGCCCGATCCCGAGAAACTGCGCCGCCCCATCAGCAGACTGAAGATCGACACCGGCAGCGGATGTTCCGGCGCTCCCACCAGCGTGAGCGTCCCGTCCACTTTCAGCAGATCGAGGTACGTGTTGATGTCGTGGTTGGCCGATACGCAGTCCAGAATGAAGTCGAAGCTGCCGCGGTGTTTCGCCACCGCATTCGCGTCCTTCGAGACCACCACTTCATCCGCGCCCAGCCTTTTCCCGTCTTCCACCTTCCCCGGGGATGTCGTAAACAGCACCACATGCGCTCCGAATGCGTGCGCGAATTTGACGCCCATGTGGCCCAGTCCGCCCAGGCCCACCACGCCCACCTTCTGTCCGCGGCCGACCTTCCAGTGGCGCAGCGGGGAATACGTCGTGATGCCGGCGCACAACAGCGGAGCCGTGGCAGCCGGGTCCAATTTCGGCGAGACCTTCAGCGTGTAAGCCTCGTCCACCACGATGCTTTCCGAGTAGCCCCCGAAAGTCTGGCCGCCCAGGTGCTTGTCCACGCCGTTGTAGGTGAAGACCGGAAAGTTGAGGCAATACTGCTCCAGACCGGCCTTGCAGCTGGTACAGATGCGGCAGGAATCCACCAGGCAGCCTACCGCGGCCAGGTCGCCCACCTTGAATTTCTTCACGGCGCTGCCCACTTTCACTACACGCCCGACGATTTCGTGGCCGGGCACCACGGGGTAGACCGAGTTGTGCCATTCGTTGCGTACCTGATGCAGGTCGGAGTGGCAAACTCCGCAGTAGAGGATATCGATGGCCACGTCGCCGGGCAGCGGTTCGCGGCGTTCGATCGAGAACGGCGCGAGGGCCGAAGTAGCGGTCTGCGCCGCCCAGGATCGCGCGGTTTTAGTGCCGATGGTTGTAGACAAGGGTTGTGTGCTGACGGACATCTAGGAATTTTCTCCTTCCCTTTTATTGGAACTCCGATGGGGGCCGCGCCTCAATGCCGAAAGCTCCACATCATTTGCCTAAAACTACGATCCATCCCGCAAAGAGTGCTCAAAAAGACGCCCTCTATGCTACATTTCTATTAATGCCGCGACTGGAACTGGATGCCGCCAATCGCCGGATGACGTCCTTGCTGGGCGCTCTGGCCACGCAGGAGGGAATCCATCCCACGGCGCTCGATGGCGTCCAGCTGATGCGCGCCAGCCAGCCGATTCCGCGCATGCAGGTGCTCTACGAGCCGGGAATCGTGATCGTGGGACAGGGCCGAAAGCGCGGCTACCTGGGAGACCATGTTTTCACGTATGACGCGCATAATTACCTGGTACTCTCAGTGCCTCTGCCGTTCGAATGCGAGACTGAGGCCAGCGCGGAGAAGCCGATGCTGGCGGTATCCATCCGCGTGGACCTGGCGATGCTGGGCGAGTTGCTGATGAAAATGGGCGGCGCGCACGGTCCCGCCCCGCCATCGATGGCGCAGGGATTCTATTCCACCAAACTCGATGTCCAGCTCAGCGAGACTACCGTGCGCCTGCTGGAATGTCTCGGCAATCCTGCCGAGACGCGGATCTTGGGGCCGCAGATCGTGCGCGAAATTACCTATCGGGTTCTGTGCGGGCAGCAGGGCGGGGCATTGCGCGCGGCGGCCGCGCTGCACAGCCGCTTCGGCCAGGTGAATCGCACGGTGCAGCGCATCCACGCCGAGTACGCCCGCGACCTGACGGTGGAAGAGTTGGCGGAAACCGCGGGCATGAGCGCCTCGGCGTTTCATCAGAACTTCAAAGCGGTCACATCCACCTCGCCGCTGCAGTATCTGAAGACCATCCGGCTGCACAAAGCGCGCATGCTGATGGTGCACGAAGGGCTGCGCGCGGGGATCGCCGCCGAGCGCGTAGGCTACGAGAGCTCTTCGCAGTTCAGCCGCGAATTCAAGCGGCTCTTCGGATCGAGCCCGCTCGAGGAAACTGCACGCGTGCGGCGCGTACTGGGAGTGTCGGAGCCCGCCTTGATAGCGCTTGAGTAGGGCGGGTTGGGCAACCTGGGGTTGGCAACCTGGGGCGGGTTGGTAACATGTTGGTAACCCGCTCCGGAGGGCCGTGAATAGGCCGCGCCTAGCCGATTACCAATCGACCGCAGGATGCCATCCCAATGTCACTTACATTGAGGGAAAGGTGGAATTCTGCGTTAATTGTGGGGCGGATCCCCTGGTCCGCGCGGGACGTCCTCGTCCCGCTCTTCTCTCGGAGAATCAAGTGTCTCTAGCGCCGAAGGGAGGCCGACCAGGGGGTCGGCCGCGGACGAGGGCGTCCGCCCCACTAATTATGCAGGTACCCGGATATAGGGAATGTAAGTGACATAGGGATGCCATCCTGCCCCGCAAGGCCTGCTCAAGAAGCAACACAAGAACACGGGGAGAGCGCGGTGGGCGCAGAGGAAACCGGCGACGTCCGCTTCGCTTACGGCGTTCATCGGGTCGAGGACTGCAAACCGCCGCTGGTCACTGCCATTCTGACTTCCGACAGCCCGCCAGGGCTGTCAGACTTCGTCGGACCCGCAGGGGCCGCTTCTGTCTCCCAAATCCTGAAAGGATTTCAAGGGCGGAGCCCTTGCTCACGGCCGCTTCATCAGCAGCACCGTCTCCTCGAGCGTCTTGCCCTCGCGGATCACCTTCACTTGCACCTTGTCGCCGGGCTGCTTGGCGCGTAGCGCGTAAGTGAAATCGTAGAGATTGTCGATCTTCTTGCCGTCGAATTCCACCATCACATCGCCCGCCTTGAATCCCGCCTTCGCGGCTGGCGAGCCCGCCGTGATGTCGGCGAACTTCACGCCCTTCACGCCTTCGCCGAAATCCGGAATGGAGCCGAACCACGGCCCGTATCCGCTGCCCGCCGACCCGCTCACCGGCCCCACCGCACCCTGGCCGTGCGCCGGCGGTGGCGCCTTCACGAATTGCGGGCGCCCCGGATCGTCGCGCAAATCGTCGGTGACTTCCGACACCATGGCCAGCAGTTCGGCGGCATCGGGCGCGTCGATCTTGTCCCAGGTGTCGCTGGGCTTATGGTAGTCGCTGTGCAGGCCCGAGAAGAAGAATAGCGACGGCACCTGGCCGGTAAGGAACGAAGTATGGTCGCTCGACGACGATTCCGGTCCCTCCGAATAATCGATCTTCAGCGGATATTTGGCCACCACCTTTTCGAGCAGCGGGCGCAGGCCGCTGCCTGTCGCCGTCCCGCCAATGTAGACCTTGCCATCGCGAATTCGCCCGATCATGTCCATGTTGATCATGGCCACGGCCTTTTCGAGCGGCAGTTCCGGATGGGCCACGTACCAGGCCGAGCCCAGCAGCCCCATTTCCTCGCCCGCGA
>CAZARO010000766.1:0-3614 GCA_964487165.1 uncultured Solibacteraceae bacterium
TTTCGCGGCCTCCCCAACAAGCGACGTCATGATGGTCAAAATGCAGGAAAGGCTGGCGGAAGGGCGAAAAGCGGCGGTGCTCGCAATCTGGCACGACACGACGTGGAAACTGGCCGTGCTGTTCTTTCCCATGGTGGTTTTTTGCGTGGTGGCTGCGCGGCAGATCATCGTCCTCCTGTATACCGTGAAATACGAAGCGAGCGTGCCCATCTTCGTGGCTTGGTCCAGCATGATCCTGCTCTCCATCTTGCAGGTGGACGGAGTGATGCGGGTCTTCGCTCAGACCCGGTTCCTATTGGCGCTGAACCTGATGCGGCTGGCGATCATCGCGGGGCTACTGAAGTGGTCTCTGGCCGAATTCGGTCTCATCGGCCCGGTTCTGGCTATTTTGCTGGCAACCTTGGCCTTCAAGGCGGGGGCGCTGATCCGGATGAAGAGGCTGCTTGATATCGGCGCAGGAGAACTGCTTCCGTGGGGCAGCTTGGCCGCCCTGTTGGGCGCTGCAATGGGCGCGGGAGCGGTGGCTTGGGCCGTCAAAATGCAGATGCACGCTGCCACGGTCCCCCTCCTGTGTGCGACGTGGATGGCCTACACGGCCACGTACCTCGCTTTGGTTTGGTATTTCGATCTGCTGAACAGCGACGAGAGGCAAGCCATCGCGCGGTGGGCGCGAAAGTTGCAGCTTGCCACAGCCGGGGTGTTCAGTTACGGAAAGGGATAGGGTGCGCCACTATGTGCGGAATCGCCGGCATCGTTAGCTTGGAAGGCCAGCCCGTTTTCGAAACGGAATTGCGCGATATGTGTTCGGCCATCGCCCACCGGGGTCCCGACGACGAAGGCTTCTACTTTCAGACGGGAGTGGGCTTGGGAATGCGCCGCCTGAGCATCATCGACCTCGACTCCGGCCGCCAGCCGGTTTCCAACGAAGATGGAACCGTCTGGGTGGTGTTCAACGGAGAGATCTACAACTACCGGGAACTGCGCCGCGAGATGCAGGGGCGCGGGCACGTGTTCTCCACGCACGGCGATACGGAAACCATCGTGCACCTGTATGAGGAATATGGCGACCACTGTGTGGACCACCTGCGCGGCATGTTCGCCTTCGCCCTCTGGGACGAGCGCCAGAAGCGGCTGCTGGTGGCGCGAGACCGCCTGGGAATCAAACCGCTTTACTACGCCGAGATTGGCGGCCGGCTTCTCTTTGCCTCGGAACTGAAGTCCATTCTGCAACTGCCGGAAGTGGGGCGCGAACTCAACTGGAGCGCGGTGTCGCACCTGTTCTCGTTCCTTTCCACTCCGCCCACGGAAGCGATCGTCGGAGGGGTGCGAAAACTGGAGCCCGGACACCTGCTAACCGTATCGCCGGGCAGGCCGCCGGCGATCGAGCGCTACTGGGAGCTGAGTTTCGAGCCGGATTACGGACAGGACGAAGACTACTTTGTCGAGCGTCTGCGCGAGCTTCTTGAAGAGTCGGTGCGCTTGCACATGGTAAGCGACGTCCCCCTGGGCGCGTTTCTCAGCGGCGGGATCGATTCGAGCTCGATTGTGGCCACGGCGGCGCGGCTCAACGATGCGCCGCTGAAGACTTTCTCGATCGGCTTCAGCGAGCCCGACTACAACGAGCTGGAATACGCACGGGTGGTCGCCACGGAATTCGGGACAGACCACCATGAACTGACACTCGGGCCGGATGCCTTAGACCAATTGGAGGACCTTGCCTGGCATCTGGACGAACCCTTCGGCGACTCATCCGCCATTCCGACTTACATGGTTTCCAAACTGGCTGCTGAAACCGTGAAGGTCGTGCTTTCGGGGGACGGTGGGGACGAATTGTTCGCCGGTTACGACAAGTACCTCGTCGAGCAACGGGAGAGGAGTCACCGGCCTTTGCCGGCGGCCGCCCGGAGCGTGCTGGGAAGGATTGGCCGGAACCTGCCCAGCGGCATGCGCGGCCGGAACCTTCTGCGTCACATATCGTTGACGGGAGCGGAACGTTACCTGGACGCATGCACCCTTTTCCGGCGTGACGACATGAAGAAGCTCTTCCGGCCGGATGTTTACGAATTGCTTGCGCCCTATGAACCTTGGCGCGCAAAAGCCGCCTACATGGAATCGGGAGATCGCAACTGGCTCTCGAACCTGCAGGGCCTCGACGTGATGAACTATCTGCCGCTGGACATTCTGACAAAGGTGGACCGGATGAGCATGGCCCATTCCATCGAAACGCGCGTGCCGTTGCTGGACCACAAGGTAGTGGAGTTTGCGGCCACCATTCCGCCGGAGATGAATCTGCGCGGGGGGACCACCAAGTACGTGCTGAAGCGAGCGATGCGGGGAATCCTGCCCGACCGGATTATCGACAGGCCCAAAAAGGGTTTCGCCGTTCCCTTGGGGTATTGGTTCCGAGGCAAGCTCGGCCCTTACGTCCGCGACCTGCTGCTGGGAGAGAGCTCCGTGCGCCGCGGACTCTTTAATAGCCGTTACATCGAAGACTTGGTGGCGCAGCACGAGAGCGGGCGAAACCTGGACTTGCAGCTTTGGACCCTGATTTCGTTCGAGCTCTGGGCAAGAGTATTTCTGGATCGCGGGGCCGGTGGACAGGCCCGCAAAGCGGCCTGAAGGGCGCGAATCATGCAGTCGAAGAAGATCAAGCTGCTGCAGATACTGACCAACTTCCACATTGGCGGCACGGAGCGACAGGTTGCGAACCTGGCGCTCGGCATCGATTCTTCGCGCTTCGATCTGCACCTAGCGTGCCTGTGGCACGATGGCGAGCTGCTGGCGGAGTTGGAAGCGCTGCAGGCGCCGCGCCCGGAATTTCGCATTGGCCCCTTGTACAGTCCCAAGACTTTCTGGCAAGGGCTCAGGCTGGCCCGTTACGTCAGAAGGAACCTGATACAAATCGTGCACAGTTTCGGTTTTTATCCAAACGTCTTTACGGTTCCGATCGCCAGGCTGGCCGGGGCGTCGATCATAGTGGCCTCGATCCGCGACACCGGCGACTTATTGACTCCCATGCAGAGACGGCTGGAGAAACTGGTGTGCCGGTGGGCCGATTGCGTCCTGGTGAACGCCGAAGCCATCCGCGGGAATTTGATGGAGCAGGGATATGACCCAAGCAATATCGTCGTGATTCGGAACGGCATCACGCCGCCGAAATCGGCCGGGAAAGAGCGCGGCGCCGTCCTGCGGCAGGAACTGGGATTGCCGCCTGCCGCCCGTCTGGTGGCGGTGTTTTCGCGCCTGAATCGGATGAAAGGCGTGGAATACTTTCTCGATGCGGCGCGTATTGTTGCAGGGAGTTATCCCGATGTGCGTTTTCTGGTAGTCGGCGATGGAGGAAGCAAGAAGGAACTGGAAGAACTCGCCTCCCGCCTGGGGCTTGGGCAGCGGATTGTATTTACGGGATTCCGGAGCGATGTTCCGGACCTGCTGTCCGAGGTTTCCATCTCAGTGCTGCCGTCGTTGAGCGAGGGGACCTCCAATACCTTGCTCGAGTCGATGGCAGCAGGCATCCCCGTGATCGCTACCCATGTGGGGGGTAATCCGGAGGTCGTCGAAGACAGGGTCAGCGGTTTGCTCGTGCCGCCGCGGGATTCGGCCGCGCTGGCCGC
>CAZARO010000767.1:0-3611 GCA_964487165.1 uncultured Solibacteraceae bacterium
CGAGGCCGAAATCCGCGGCCACCGCCGCACGTACATCGGCGCGCTGCCGGGACAGATTATCCAGGCGCTGCGCCGGGCGGCCGTCAACGATCCGGTCTTCATGCTGGACGAAGTGGACAAGCTGGGCCGCGACTTCCGGGGCGATCCGGCGTCGGCGCTGCTCGAAGTGCTCGATCCGGAGCAGAACTCCACCTTCCGCGATAACTATCTGGACGCGCCTTTCGACCTCTCGAAGGTGCTGTTCATTACCACCGCCAACGTGCTCGATCCGGTGCCCGACGCGCTGCGCGACCGCATGGAGATCATCCCGCTGGAAGGCTACACCGAGCATGAGAAGGCGATCATCGCGTTCCGCTACCTGATTCCGCGGCAGACGCGCGAGAACGGGCTGGACGCCGGCAGCGACCTTCATTTCGAAGACGCGTCGGTGCGCTTCCTGATCCGCCGTTACACCCGCGAAGCCGGCGTGCGCAATCTGGAACGCGAGATTGGCGCCATCTGCCGCAAGCAGGCGCGGCGCATCGCCGAGGGTACGCGCGAAAAGGTGGTGGTGACGCCGGAACTGGTGGAAAAGGATCTGGGCGCGCCGCGCTTCCGCACCGATACCGAAGTGGCCGAACGCACCAGCCGTCCGGGCGTGGTGGTGGGGCTGGCCTGGACGCCGGTGGGCGGCGACGTGCTGTTCATCGAAGCCGGCCGCATGCCGGGCGGCAGCAAGGGACTCATCATGACGGGGCAACTGGGGCCGGTGATGCAGGAATCGGTGCAGGCCGCACTTACCTGGGTACGCGGCAACGCTACTAAGTTCGGCATCGACCCCGAGTTATTCAAGAGCATCGACATTCATATTCACGTGCCGGCGGGAGCGATCCCCAAGGACGGCCCTTCGGCGGGCATCACCATGGCAGCGGCGCTGCTTTCCATGCTTACGGAACGGCGCGTGCGGCCGAACCTGGCCATGACCGGCGAGATCACGCTCACCGGACAGGTATTGCCGGTGGGCGGCATCAAGGAGAAAGTGCTGGCCGCCAAACGGAGCGGCGTGCGGGTAGTGATTATGCCCTTCGAAAACGAAGTCAACGTGCGTGAGGACCTGAAGAGCGAGCAGATCGGCGAGATGACCATTCACTACGTGAAGACCATGGAAGAAGTGGTGGACCTGGCGCTGGAACCGTCACAGCAGCCGCGGCAGTAATTCGCCGGCCGCTCCGCGCAGGGCGCAGTCCACCAGGTTGCTGGCGGTGGTCTCCTCGGTGTTGATCTCGATCACTTTGGCGCCGGCTTTGCGGGCGTGGGGAATCAGGTTGGCGGCGGGCAGCACCAGGGCGGACGTGCCGATTACCAGGAAGACCTGCGCCGAGGTAGCGGCATGTTCCGCCTCTTTTAGCATGCCGTCGGCCAGCGGTTCGCCGAACCAGATCACTGCCGGACGGGTCAATCCGCCGCACTGGCAATGGGGTGGAAGTTTGGGCAGCGGCGCGCGGCGGTCGGGCCAGTTGGCGCCGCAGACGGTACACTTCATGCGCCAGATATCGCCGTGCAGCTTGAGGATTTTGCCGCTGCCGGCGCGGTCGTGGAGGCCGTCGACGTTCTGCGTGATGAGGGTGAAGCGCGGCTTCCGTTTTTCGAGTTCCACCAGCGCGCGATGCCCGGCGTTGGGTACGGCCTTGGCGATGAGCTCGCGCCGCCAGTTGTACCACTCCCACACCAGCTTCGGATTCTTGGCGAAGGCTTCGGCGTTCGCCAGTTCCTCGGGTTTGTAATCTTTCCAGAGTCCGCCCGCGCCGCGAAACGTGGGGATGCCGCTTTCCGCCGAAATTCCCGCGCCCGTTAAGACGGCCAGCGAGGTGGCCTGCGCGAGCCACTCGCGAGCCTGTTCCATATCGCCCATTCTGCCCAGTGTACAGCAAGGGGGATGGGACGGGGACTGCGCTACTCGGGCTTGCGGTTGCCGTCGACATAGCCGATTAGACCATTCAGCTTGTCTTCGATCTCGGCCATCTTGTCTTCGATCGCGATCATCTTGGTATCGAACAGGGCCATCATCTGTTCGTGCTTGGCGACGAAAGCTTCGTGCCTGGCGATGGATGCGTTGTGCTCCTCCAGCCATGCACCGTGGCCCTTCAACACTTCTGCCTGGCGCGCCTGGATGCCGGCCATCACCGTGGCAGTGTCCTGCAATTGCTTGATGACCTGCTCCATGTCGATACCAATACTATATCGCGGCAAGGTGGCCGCGTACCCGCGCGATGGCATCGGCGGGGTCCGGGTTGTCGATACGGATTACGTTGCCGGAGGGGCGCCAGCGTTGGAACATGCGGAGCGCCGGGAATCCGGCGAAGATGCTCACCAACGGGACACCGGCGGCGGCGGCGACGTGCTGTCCAGCGGAGTCGTAACCCACGTAGAGGCGGGCGGCGGCGATGATGGCGGCGAAGCCCGCGAAGGAGCCGTCCCAGAACGTGGCGCGCACGCCGGAGCGGGCGGCGGCGCGCTCCACGCGGGCCGCTTCTTCGCCGCCGGCGCCCTTGTCGATACAAATCTCCGCGCCCGATTCGGCCAGCAGCGCGAGCAGATTCTCCTCGAACGGATCGGGCAATCTCTTGGCGGGATTCTCGCCCACTCCCAGACTGACGGCGATGGCGCCGCGGTGCGCGGGAGGGTTGGCGAGAGCCACGTAGGGTTTCGCGCCGGCGATACCGAAAGTCTCTTCGGCCCAGGCAGCGGCCAGTTGCGGCAGGGGCGCGTCGGTGGCGCCACCGAACCCGCGGCTTTCGAATAAGTGATAGAGATCTTCGGGACAGACAGTCAGCAGGCCGAGTTGCGTGAGGCGCGAATCGGAGTCGATGACGATGGCGCCGGAGCCGGCGAGTAGCGCTTCCAGGTCATGCCGGACGGCGAGGCGTTCCTGCAAAGTGCCGCGGCGGTAAGCCACGGGAGCGTGCGCGATGCGCGGATCGGCGGCGAAGAGCTGGTAGTTTTTTTGCGGCCCCACGAAGACGATTTGGGCGCGCGGGAAGCGCTGTTTGGCGGCGTCCAGCAGCACGCTGGTGACGGCCACGTCGGCGCCCAGGGTGACGCGCGAGAGCACGAAGACGGTGCGCGGTTCCGTGGTGACGGCGCGCGGACGGCGGACGCGGCGATAGCGTTGCGCGTCGGCGCCGGGGAGCGCGGGCGCGAAGAGATCGGCGTAGACATCGCAGAGCGCAGGCTCGAAGCGGTCGGCCAGGCCTTCCGCCAGTATGCCGAAGAGCGCCTGGCCGCACGCGTCGTCGAGGAGCGCGGGCGGCAACACCGCGGGAGCATCGCCGGCGATGGCGCGCGCCAGCAGATCGCGCGCGATTTCGCTACACGAAGTACTTGTCAATCAGGATCCCCAGCTTCTGGCGAGTGGTCGCCGGTACGCTGGCGCGGTCGGTGAGGATGGCGTGCGCCAGTGCCGATCCGCATTTGCAGGAGCGGCCGGTGGGCATAGCGGCGACGGCGGCGGCCACCACGGCGCAGGCGTTTTCAGCGTTCTTCACCAGGTTGGCGATGATGTCGTTGACGGTGACAGCGTCATGCTGGGGGTGCCAGCAATCGTAATCGGTGACCATGGCGACGGTGACGTA
>CAZARO010000768.1:0-3606 GCA_964487165.1 uncultured Solibacteraceae bacterium
GGCGGCTTGGCCGGCCGGGTCGGCAGAGGCCTTGCTTCCAAATAGCGCTATCGCCGATTTCGTGACGCATGAGTGGTCACGGAGTTCTAAGCAGATGTCTGCGGTTGGCCTTATTGGCTGGAGCGGCGTGCGCGCCGTCGAAAAGTGACGAGTCGCGCGACGCCGAACTCTCTCGCTCATAGGCTCTCGAGCCATTGCACGTAGGCGCGAATCGGCTCGGCAAAGCCGCTTACGTATCCTTGTGCCAAGTATTCGGTCAAGAGAGGCAAAAGACTTGTCTTGAGATTCGTCCTGGCGTGCTCTTCATTTGGTCCGAGGAAGTAAGAATGTCCAGGCACGAGAGCAAGTGCTTCATCGGGTGCGTGTTCGATGAATATCTGCGCGAGCTCCTGGAAAGCCCTTTGGCCCAACCCGCAACCGTGCTCTTCGACAACCTGCAGGCTCGGCCAAAGCGACAAGAACGCGAACCTGCGGCGTACGGCCACATCGAGAATCGCAATGCTGCGGTCGGCGCTATTCATGGTGCCTAACACATGCAGGTTGTTCGGAAGCCGTAGCTTGCGGAAGAATGGTGCTCCAAAATCGTAGGCTAGACTGATCTCGCGAGGGGATTCTGTATCCGGCTCGAACAGGTAAATCGCCTCGCCGAGGATCTTCCCCAGGTCTGCGCGATTGATTTCGTCGATGTGGAGAAGGTAATTCTGTTTCGGGTTCTGCGAGGCTTGGACAGCAGCCTCAATAAGAAATCCCGGCTTTGGGGCGAATCGAAATCCAAGCGCGCCATTGCCGTTGGTACTCTCCAAAAGGGGCGCTAGGCCACCGACAAAATTCTCATACGTGGTATTGGGGTGAAATTGAATCGTTTGACCGATGCCGCCGTAGTCCTCGGCGAGTAACTGTCGTGCCATCCGGGTCTTTCCAGTCCCAGGGGGCCCTTGAACAATAACGAACCGACGGGCCTTCAATAGGGCGGACACCTGGTGCCGTGTTGTAAGTGGCATCAGGTGTGAAAACCAACTCGACTCCACTTCGAGCGCGTCGTCCTGAAATTCCTTGAGTGTTACGTAGCCGCGCTCTTGGAACATGACATCGAGCATGGCCGTGACTGCGGCGGTAGTGCCGGCTCTATCTTCGGTAGGCTTGTAGATTGCGTACAAGACCCTCCCGTATTTCTTGAACACGCGCTCGTATGTCGTCCAAGTACGCTGGATCGTTTCCGGCACATCAATATCCACTCGTGTTGGATCCTGCTTTGCCCAGGCCACCTGCGCGCCGCGTCCAAACTTATGATTCAGCCAAGTACAAATGGCCCGCATCTTTCGCGCGTGACCGGGCCGTCCAAGGATTCTTTCATCCGGAGCGAGGCCCTGTGTCCCAATTCCCATCGCGACCAGGCACGGCGCACCTTCCTCGGGAAAGATCACGAAACACATGCCTCCGTAGGCACCCGCGTCAGCGTTCGACGGATCGATATAGGCGGAGTACGGTATGCCTGCCTCGTTTCCTCTCATGTCAGGCGCTCGGAGTACCACGGATTTTTCCGCTCGCTTGGCATAGCGTGTGCCGAAGAGCGCGGCGAGCGCGTCTTCATTCCGCTTCTTCCACGAGTCCCCCTTCCCTGAGTGGATAAGGTCTACGAGTGGGTCGAATGGTGAGGGCATAGCCACAGTCCTGTCTTCATCTCAGCGTCGATGCTCTGGACGTTTTACCAGTTACCAGGATATGACTTTGTCCCGCTGCGCTCACCGAGAAGTTTTACGAGTGTTTTCCTGTTAGCGTTGGGAGCGCAGTGGAAAGAGCGTCGGCGCCTTGTCAATCCGAACATAGGAAGATGTGAAGCGCTGAGTGCCATTCAGCCACAGCGCGCCCCGCATGCCGCTAATACGGCGGCGCCAGCCGGGTGAATTCGAACTGCCGCGCATCGAGCCCGCGCGATTTCAGCGTGCCCAGGCACTCGGCCAGAGAACTGCCGATAGCTTCAATCCGCCGCAGCGGAATCGTGTCCGGCGAATAAATCTCCAGCGCGATATACTTGCCGGCCAGCGCCAGGCGTTCGGCCGGGGTCAATCGATCGGGATTCCGTCCGAGCACCCGCCCGGCGTCTTTGGCAGCGTTGGCAGTCATCTTTCAGAGGTAGTTTACCAGATCCCCTCACTCCGCCCGGAACCAGGCTTCCACCGCGTTCCGCCATGCCTCTTCGCTATACGGCTTGATCCACTCCTGGTATACAGGAAGATACTGCGCCTCTCCGGTCACCGTGCGGGCTCGCAAACCCTTGAGTCCAGTGCCTCCGATGGACTTGTGCAGCAGCACCGCGCGGTCCCTGCTGCGTACCAGTTGCACGTCCAGCGAGAGGCTCAACTGGTCGGCCGATTCCTGCGCCAGGCAGGCCACACCCGGCCGCACGGTCAGAATCAGGACCGCGTCCGAGGCGGTATAAGCCTGGTCGTCCGCGCCGCCGGCGCCGCGCGTATTCGCCCCGGCGATCTCGATCAGGTTCCTCCCGGGGGCGGCGGCGTACTTGCCGAAGGCCGTCAACGCCATCAGGTCGGGCTGAAAACCCGTCACCATCCGGGCCAACTGGTCCAACCGCATGATGCAGGAGCTATACAGATTGCCGGCGCTCCACAGCGCTTCGACCGCGACCTTGGGACGCGGCGGCTGCGGCAGCAGTTTCAGGACCTCGTCGCCGGCGCCGCGATTGCCCGCGGGAGCGAACATGGCGAGCACCCATGCGGTGGCTCCAGCCTGATCCCTGGCCGCCGCGTCGGCCCCTTTTTCCAGCAGGAACTTGACCGCGGCCGCGTGCCCGTGCTGCGCGGCCAGCATCAGGGGCGTCCGACCGTTCTTGTCTTTCGTCTCCAGCGGGGCTCCCTTGGCGACCAGATCCTGCACGCTCGCGGTGCGCCCTTGCGAGGCGGCATCCAGCAAATCTTTGCCTGATTGCGGGCCGGATTGCGGGCCCGGATCCGCAGCCCACAGAGTCACCAGCCACGCAGCGAGGCAGAGCGGCAGGCGTGGGGATGTTCGTCCCATATGCTTTAGGCTCCCATTATACGGGCCATGCTGACCGCTCCCTGCAGTCGCGGAAACGCCCCGCGGTTTGCACACGGCCTGTAACTGAGCCGTGACCGAAGGGAGCGCTGCGCCATAGCCTACATTTAAGACCCGATATGCTGTTGTAAGATTCAACACCCGCACTGATTCGCAATGCCTTCGCCGCTGGCACCGCGATTGCTCGTCGTATTACCTTCGACGAAAATACACCCCAAACCTGGGCCAATTGCCCCAGGCGCCGGGATCAATTAAGGAAGGGCCACCATGACTGTCGCCGCCATAGATAGAGGAACCGACCACCTCCGAGCGCTTCCCGGAGACGACGCCCGCCAGATCCTCTGGCGTTTCTCCGACCGCTTCGACCTGCAGATGCTGGTGCAATCCGTCCGCGCCGTGGCGCGTGGACCGGTGGCCCGCCTGGTCGCCCAGGGCGCGCGCAACACCCACGAATGGACGGCCGAAAAGAACGCCCTGCTGCAGGCCTTTGACGAGTCCGGCATCACCGGCGTCTTCATGGAGCCTTCGCAGGGCGGATTTATCGAAGGGCCC
>CAZARO010000769.1:0-3600 GCA_964487165.1 uncultured Solibacteraceae bacterium
TTCCGGACCGGCAGCATGCGCAGCATGACAGTGTCGACCAGGCTGAAGACGGCGGTATTCGCCCCGATCCCGATGGCCAGCGAGAGTACCGCGATCGCCGTAAATGCCGGCGATTTTCGCAGCAGGCGCGTGCCATAGCGGACATCGCGCGCTATATTCTCAAGGATGCTCAGGCCGCGGACATCGCGGCACTCTTCGCGTACCTGCTCCACCCCGCCGAACCGCACGCGCGCGCTGTGTCGCGCTTCCCCGTCGGTCAATCCCGCTGCCCGTAGCTTGTGCGCCTCCATTTCCATGTGGAAGCGCAGCTCTTCGTCGAGTTCGCCCTCGGCGCGGCGGCGGCGCAGGAGAGCGCGCAGCCGTAGAACCAGATCCGTCCAGCCCATTTCACGCCATCTCCAGCACGCGCCCGATAGCCCCCGCCATCCGCACCCAGCTTTTGGTTTCCACTTCCAGTTGTTTGCGTCCCGCGGCGGTCAACTTGTAAAATCGCGCGCGCCGCCCCAGTTCGGAAACGCCCCATTCCGATTTGATCCAGCCCTGGTGCTCCAGGCGATGCAGCGCCGGGTAGAGCGATCCCTGGTTCAGGCGCAGAACGTCCTCGGAGACTTGTTGGATTCGTTCCGAGATGCTCCAGCCATGCAGCGGACCTGCCTGCAAGGTCCGCAAAATCAGCAGGTCTACGGTTCCCTGCAAAAGGTCCATCTTCGATTCCCGGCTCATGTTGTCGAATGCCTACAATAGGATTGCTTACCATAAAGCATCGCGCGCTTGTTGTCGGCTGTCAACAACAAAGCGCGGCAGCCTGCCCCCATTCCGCCGCCTTTCGTCGTCCGATTTCCCCGTTCCGTCGGCTTTCCCTCCCCATCCGAACGCTGGCCGTGATACCTTTGCTCAATCAGTGATCGAAGTCGACCAGCTGCGCAAGACATACGGCACGCTTACTGCCGTCAACGACATCTCGTTCACCGCTCATCCTGGCGAGATTTTCGGCCTCCTCGGCCCCAACGGCGCCGGTAAAACCACGACCATCGGCTGCATTTCCGGCCTGCTCACTCCCACCAGCGGCCACGTCCGCATCATGGGCCACGACGTGGTGCGCGAGGGAACCGCCGCCCGCCGCGCACTCGGCGTCGTCCCGCAGGAAATTTCGCTCTACGACGATCTTTCCGCCATCGAAAACCTTAACTACTGGGGCGGCACGCAGTCCCTGCGCAATCCCTTGCTGCGGCAGCGCATTCAGGAAGTGCTGGCCGTCACCGGCCTGGAAGAGCGCGCCCGCGAGCCTGTCAGACAGTTCAGCGGGGGAATGCGGCGGCGCCTCAATTTCGCCTGCGGCATCGTACATCACCCCAAAGTACTGCTGCTCGACGAACCCACCGTCGGCGTCGATCCGCAAAGCCGCGTGCGTCTGCTCGACCTGGTCCGCGCGCAAGCCGAAGCCGGCACCTGCGTCCTCTACACCACGCACTATATGGAAGAGGCCGAGACGCTGTGCCATCGCCTGGCCGTCGTCGACCACGGCAACGTCATCGCCGCCGGCACTCTGACCGAACTCCGCGCGCTGCTCGCCGAGCACGACCTGCTGCGGCTCTCCGGCGTCTTCCAACCCGAGGCCGCCAAAGCCGCGCTCCAGCCTATCGACCACATCGAAATCCTGCAGGCCGACGAGCACCTGCTTATTATGGCGCTGCCCGATGCTTCGCGCCGCTTACCGGCGATTTTCTCCGCACTGGCCGCCACCGGCGCGGAAGTCCGCGGCACCAACCTCACCCAACCAAGCCTGGAGAGCCTGTTCATCAAGCTCACCGGCAAGGAACTGCGCGAGTAGCCATGCACTTCCTTTTTGTCAGCCTGCGCAAGGATTGGGCCCGCGCGCTCCGCGACCCCTCGCAGTTCGCCATCGCCCTGGGAATCCCGGTGGTCCTCGCTGTTTTGATGAGCATGGTCTTCGGCCGCGAGCCGGCTGCTCCGCAGGGCCGTCTGCTGGTCGCCGATGAGGACCATTCCATCGCCAGCGTGCGCTTCCTGGACGGCTTCCGCCGCGAGCCGCTTAACAAGATGATAACGATCGAGCAAGTAACTCGCGACGCCGGCCGCGCTCGTATCGATCGCGGCGACGCATCCGCATTCCTGCTTATCCCGCGAGGCATGCAGCAGGCGTTCCTCATGAACCTGCCGTGCCGCCTGGAACTGGTCACCAATCCCGCGCAAGGCATCCTGCCGCAAATCATTCAGCAGACTCTGGGCATCGCGGTCGACGCCGGCACTTTCTTTCTCAGCGAGGCCAAGCCCCTTATCGAACTGGAGAACGTCGCCGTGCGCCACACGACACCGAGCCCCGCGCGCAGCTTCGCCGCCGTCTTTCTTCCCAGCTCGCTCTTTATGGGATTACTGTTCCTGGCCAACGCCGCCGCCGGCGATATCTGGAAAGAGCGCACCGCCGGCACGTTGCGGCGCCTCGCATCGAGCCCCGTGTCGATGGATGCATACCTGATGGCCCGCGTCATCTTCGTGGTGCTTCTCTACCTCGCGGCCGCTTTCGGGGGACTGGCGGCAGCTCAGTGGCTGGCGGGCCTGCCGGTGGCGAACCTTCCGGCCGCCGCGCTGTGGATGGCGTTCGCCGGCACGGTCTTCTACCTGTTCTTCCTCTGGATCGCGGTCCAGGCCGAGACGCAGCGCGCCGCCAGCGTGCTCGCCAACCTCATCATCTTCCCGCTCGCCATGCTGGGCGGCTGCTTCTTTCCTTTCGAGTGGATGCCCAAGTGGATGGTGGTCGCCGGCAAGCTCACTCCCAACGGATGGGCGCTCACGCAATTCAAAAGCATCCTCGATGGCGCGGTCGATTCCACGCACCTGGGAACGGCCGTCACGCTGCTGGCGGCCTTCAGCGCGCTCGCCTTCATTCTCACCGTGCGCCGCCTTCGCAGCGTATTTGCCGTTTGAGGACCTATGCTGCGCGACGCCCTTTACATCGCCCGCATGGACGCCCGGTATCTGTTGGGCCGCCGCGAGACCATCGTGTGGACCTTCGTAATGCCGGTGGTCTTCTTCTATTTCATCGGCACCATCACCAGCACCATCAACCGGACCGGTTCCCGCGATCCCCTGGCACTCAGCGTCCCGGCAGACGCCGGTTTTCTGGCCGATCGACTGGCGCAGCGGCTGACGGATCGCGATTATCGCGTGGTCCACACCCAAACTTCGGAGGAATTCCTAAGCTACGCCCGCCGCCTCGAAATCCCTTCCGGCTTCACTGGCGCTGTCCTCGCCGGGCATCCCATGAAAGTCCGCTTCACGCGCAGCGGCCAGGAACTGGACACCACCTTCGACCAGGTACGCATCGCCCGCGCCATCTACACGCTGCTCGCCGACCTGCCGGCGATTCGTTCCGGCGCCGCTCCCGCGCCGCGCGCGCTCACCCTAGATGTACGCTCCGCGGGCAAACGCCTGCTTGCACCGACCGGCTTCGAGCAGTCCGTGCCCGGCACGATGGTGATGTTCACGCTGTTGGTTCTCTTCACTAGCGGCGCCGTGACCCTGATCATCGAACGCCGCCTGGGAATCCTCCGGCGGTTGGCATCGTCGCCCATGTCGCAC
>CAZARO010000770.1:0-3597 GCA_964487165.1 uncultured Solibacteraceae bacterium
TGCTTCTGCATCGGCACTAACCAGGTGGATCTGGAATGCGCCCGCAAGCGCGGCATCCCGGTCTTCAATGCTCCGTTTTCCAACACCAGGAGCGTCGCCGAGCTGGTGCTGGCCGAGATTATCCTGCTGCTGCGTGGAATCCCCGAGCGGAACGCGGCGGCCCACCGCGGCGAGTGGCTCAAGACCGCGGCCGGGGCGCGCGAGGTCCGCGGCAAGAAACTCGGCATCGTGGGGTACGGCCACATAGGTACGCAGATCGGCCTGCTGGCTGAGTCGGTGGGCATGCAGGCCGCTTACTTCGATATCGAGACCAAGCTATCGTTGGGGAACGCGCGCGCGGTGGCATCGCTCGACGAGCTACTCTCGGATTCCGACGTGGTCACGCTCCACGTGCCGGAAACGCCCGGGACCGAGGGGATGATGGGTGCCGCACAACTGGCGCGCATGAAGCCGGGGGCGAAACTGATCAACGCCTCGCGGGGCAAAGTGGTGGATATCGACGCCCTGGCGGCGGCGCTGCGTACGAAACAGATCGGCGGCGCGGCCATCGACGTCTTCCCCGCGGAGCCGAAAGGCGCCGGCGATCCGTTCGTCTCGCCGCTGCGGGAATTCGACAACGTGATCCTGACGCCGCACGTAGGCGGCAGCACGGAGGAAGCGCAGGCGAATATCGGGATGGAGGTGGCCGGCAAACTGATCAAGTACAGCGATAACGGGTCCACCTTGACGGCCGTCAATTTTCCGCAGGTGTCGCTGCCGGAGCATCCCGGCAAGCACCGCCTGCTGCATATTCATCGCAACCAGCCGGGGGTGCTCTCGCAGATCAACGCGGTATTCTCGCGCCACGACGTGAACATCGCCGGGCAGTACCTGCAGACCGATTCCGCGATCGGCTACGTAGTGATCGACGTCGAAATGCAGGGGACCTCCGCCACTACGCGGTTGAAGGCGGAGCTGGACAACGTGCCGGGGACCATTCGCGCGCGCGTGTTGTACTAAGGGCTGTAGGGCACGGCCCGAAAACCGGGTCTTCTATTTTACGTGTGGGGCAGCCTGCTCGGCCCGGACCGGCTGGAGGCTCACTGGCCACCCTATGGCGAGCCACTCTCCCGGGCCCTGTCCGCCATCGCGGGCAACCACGTCGATCTCGTCCGCGTGCTGAGCGGTAAGGTCCACCCGCAAGAGGTGCCATCCCAGCAATACCGGAGTTGGCTCGATCCAAACAATTCGATTGCCATCGCGGTGGTTCAATACGCCCATCGCGAGGCCTGCCGAATCGGTTCCGGTGACAACCGGAATCCCAATTTCCAGGAGTTGGCTGGTGTTGAACGGCCCTAACTCAATCCGTCCGGTGTTGGAGTCGCCGGCCCCAGTGAAGGAGCCGTACAGTCGCGTGTTGACCCGTGGTAGACGCACGGTAGGGGGAACGCCGTTTTCGATCCATGACGCCGCATGGACAGAGCCAGGAGAAAGAGGCTGTCCGGCCCGCGACCACGACACAAAGCGGGCTCGGGGCGCGGGCGCAGCCGGCCGAAGCAGGACGTACCGAAGAGACGCCCCATGATAAGTAACCAGGGTGCTAACATCGAAGCCTTCAAATACCGAAGGGAAATAACCTACCTCGCGTGCGTCGGCGCGGCGCTTTAGCTCCGCCAGGTATGTCCTGGTGAAGGAATCGTGATAATCCAGAATGCGGGCGAGTAAGTCGCCGTCGTTGGCGGATGCCTGCCGCACCAAACCATTCACTAGCCCTTCTGTGAGCAAGGGGGTGATCGCGCCAACTCCTACCTGCTGATCTAATGAGACAGCACGTTCATAATCGCGGGACCGCTGTTCCACGCTCACAGGCATGGCGACGAATATCAATCTGCAAGAAACCCAAAGGGGCCGCGCTATGGTCAAGGCCACCAAAGCGGCCAATGCCGGGGTTCGAACGGAAGGCGGAGCGATCTCGCTAAGTCTGACCAATGCAAGGGACGCCAATACAGCCATAAGAGGTGCGACGTGACTCAGGTTCCGTTCAAAAAAGGTGCGCTGCAGGGAGAAATAGAGCAGATAAAACACCACCGGCCCCGCTATCGCGGCAAACACCACGTACCGCCTCGCTCTGAGGAGCACAAACATCCCCGCTATCGCGCACAGACAGAACAATCCCCCCAGCGTTTGCCACAAGTAGGAGGCCGTCAGCGATGCGCTGGTGCTGCTGTCTATCCGCGCGTGCGGTGCGTGTGCCCCGGCGTATTGGTTTCGCAAGAACTCGACGCCGTGCCAGTACGCGGACGGATGGAAAAACGCGTCCGGTACGCCCACAAATATACCCGCCAGTGTGCAAGTGATGTAGGCGATGAGCGCTGGGGCGAAGCGCGCACGATTCTTCCCGGGAAGCAGGAAGACCAGCGGGACCAGAGCCATGGGAATAAGTGACACCTTGCATGCGACAACCACTCCGCCACAGAAGGCTGCCAATCCCAGGAAGCGCAGCCTGCGGGGTTCGGCATCGAAGCGCAGTAACCAGCGATACGCCATCCCCACCAACGCTGTGATAAACGGCTCCGGACGTGCGTAGTGGGAGTCCTGAACGAGCAAAGGCATAGCCGCAACCAGGGCCATCGTAATCCACGCCGCCATCGGCCCGGCCACATCCCATGCAACGAAGTAGAATATGTAAACTACGGCCACACCTGTTAGGGCGGAGAACAGCCTGCTCCACAAAATGATTTCGGAGGTTTTCGCCGTGACACTGTCGGCTAACTCCTTCGGCACGCCGGCGGCTATCGCATCGGCGTAAAAGTAGGAGGAGAAGTTGTACATATCGAACCGATAATCGGGAGCCGATACGCTATGTTTCCAGTTATTTGACCAGTCCCCGTGCCAGATAGCAGTAACAACGTCTTTGGTAATGCGTTCGTCGAACTGTGGGTCGAAAGCTGTGATGCTGACCATTCTGAGAACGATCGCCGCGAGCAGAATCAAAGCCGGCAAAAGTAGCGGACTGCGGTCTGATTGGCGCTTGCCAAGGCCGCTGCCGCCGTTAGGGTTCACGCGAGGAATTGTCTGCCGCTTCCCGGCTTTGGTTCGGGTGCCCATACTTCCCCCAACACTCGATACAAGCGGTGGATGGCGCTTAGAAAATATGCCGCAGGTAGGCCGAAATCGCGATGATCGCCAGGCCCGAAATCGCCGCCCCGGCCATCATGCGCGCGCGGCGGGGATTGTGCGGGCGGCCGATCAGAATGGCCACCGCGAAAACGTGCATCGCCAGCAGCAGTTTCACGCCCAGCAGCATGTGATACAGCGGCGTGTGCCCCAGATTGGTGAGCACGTTGTAACATCCGGAAATGAGCAGCCCGGCCATGGCGGAGTAAGCCAGCGGCCGATAGAACGCCGCCGCCCTATCCATGAAGCTCTCGCGCGAATCCGGCGAGAGTCCCGCGGCAGCCTGCGACATTACCGCGCGGCCGAAGATCATCCCGCCGATCAGGGTCGCCATGGAAGCGATGTGCAGCCAGCGCATGATTACGTAGATCACGTCAGCCATAGCCTAGAGTATACAATCGGGTTGATGATCCACGAAGTCCTTCCGGTAGGAATGTTGCA
>CAZARO010000771.1:0-3584 GCA_964487165.1 uncultured Solibacteraceae bacterium
GAGGCCGGCTGAAAGCCAGCCTGCAGCCAGGATTGGCTGCCCCACGAACAGGCCAAAGCCGAGGCTCGGGCTTCAGCCCGCGGAAGATTTTCGACCCCTGCCCCACTACGCTCAGCCGAATGGACTTTCGTCCGCGCTGGCGCCGTAGATTACCGGCACCGGGATATCCAGCAGGCGCAGGTACACCGATAACTGTCCGCGATGGTGATACAGGTGGTTGAACATGATGCCGCGTACCGCCCACTCGCGCGGCTCCGCGATCACCTCCCGCTCGCCGGCTACCACCCGCCAGGTCGCTTCGGCCTTCTCGCTGCTCATCCCATGCAGATAGGCCTTGGCGGCCGCCACACTGCCCGCGAAAGCCTGCATGATTTCGGCGTGGCTGGCGGGTTGGGGAGACTTACCGAACCGGGTGGGATCCAGTTGGTAAGTGTCCTGGGCAACGATGCCGGCGATGCCGCCCGGAATGGTGGCCGTATGCAGGGCCAGCTGTCCCAAGGTCATCGACCGGGCATGAGGCTTCCACGTCAACTTATCCTCCGGCACGCGCACCAGCACGCGCCCGGTGATGGCGGCTTCCTTCTCGAGTTCCTCTGTGAATGAAGTCATGCTTGATTCTCAGTCTTTGCGCGTGATGGCGCAACCCAGCGCCCGGGTGCGCGCGCGCGGCACCGGCTTGCCGTCGAGAATGGCTTCCAGGGTGTCGCGCAAGTCGAACTCCGTCACCTGCACGCGCTGTTTGCCGAAGTCTTCCAGCCGGTTATCGATGCGTCCCAGGTATAAGAGTTGGCCGTCGGGAGACAATACGGCCGCCTCGGGAGTGGATGTGGCGCCGGTGTAAGTGGCCAGCGATTCCCGCGGATCGAACAGGTACGGAAAGGTGTAGGCGTAGTCCTTTACGTGGCGGCGCACATCAGCCTCCGGCACGGTGGCATCGCCCTGCACGCCGTAGAAGGCCACGCCTCGCGGGGAGAACGCCTGCGCGATGCGATTCAATTCGGGCACGTAGTTGTTGCACAGAGGGCAATCGGTGGTAAGGAAGAAGAGGACCACGGCGCGCTTCCCGCTCCACTCCGCCGGCGAGTGCGTCGCGCCCGCGGTGTCCGGAAGAGAGAACCGCGGCAGCCGGCTGGCGGCTCCCAACGCCAGGGCCAACCACAGACAGAGACCCAATTTTCGCCCCATGATCCTTATTGTACGCGCCATCGTACGCGCCCCGGTCCCCAAGCCGCGCGGCAAGCCCTAATAGACACCATGGCCACCAACGTATACGACCTGATTCCCTACCCCGCACTGGCCAGCCCACACACGCATGCCGAGCGTCTGGCGACGGTAGGCAAGCTATTTGGAATGCAGCCGGCGCCGGTAGAGAACTGCCGCGTGCTGGAGATCGGATGCAGCGATGCCGGTAACCTGATCGCCATGGCATACGCGCTACCGTCCAGCCGTTTCGTGGGCCTCGACCTGGCGGCCGGCCCTATCGCCGACGGCCAGCGCGTCGCCACCGATCTGGGGCTGGACAACCTCACCCTGCGCGCCTGCGACCTGCGCGGCATCGACGCCGATTGGGGCGAGTTCGATTACATCGTGGCGCACGGCCTGTACTCCTGGGTCCCCAAGGAAGTGCGCGAATGCCTGCTGGCGGTGTGCGGCCAGCGCCTGGCGAGCGAGGGGATCGCCTATATCAGTTACAACGCGCAGCCCGGCGGCCGCGTACGCCAAATGGTGCGGGAGATGGTGCTGTATCACATACGCAACGCGCAAACGGCGAGGGAGCGAATCGATCAGGCTCGCCAGTTTCTGGAGAATCTGCTGCAGGTGCGCGTGGTCTCCAGCGCCTGGCTGGGCGCGCGGGACGAAGAGATCAGATTGATGCTGGCGCTGGACGACAGCGGCCTCTACCATGACGACCTGGCCGAATCCCACGAGTGTTTCTATTTCCACGAGTTCGCCGGCGCCGCCGGCCGTCACGGCCTGCAATATCTGGGGGAAGCCGAGCCGCACCACATGTTCGACCCCAAGGGAACGCTGGCCGGGTTCCAGGGCGACGTTCTCGAATACGAGCAGTATCTCGACCTCATGTACCTGCGGCGATTCCGCCGGACGCTTCTCTGCCGCGCGGACAGGCGCCTGGATCGCCAGATATCGCCGCAACAAATGCCGGGATTTTTGTTTTCCGCCCCGGCGCGCCGCCTGGAGGACGGCCAGATCGAAGGAGCGCGCAAGGTATGCATAGCGGCGACGAATGAGGCCGCCGCCCGAGTGGCCATAGCGCTGGGGCAGGCGTACCCGGGGCCGGTCCCGTTCCAGCAACTGGTGCCCTGCGCGGGCAGCGCGGAGGTACTCAGCCAGATTCTCTACGAGATGATGCTGCTGGGCTTCGTGAACCTGCACGTGTTCGATTTTCCGTGCCGGAAGACGGTCACCGAACGGCCGCGCGCGCGCCGCCTGGTGCGCTATCAGGCGGCCCGCTCGAGCGTGGTGACCAGCGCGTACCACATGAGCACGAACCTGGATGACATCAGCCGGCGCGTGGTGGAACTGCTGGACGGAACGCACACCCAGGACGAAATCGCCGCGTCTCTGCAGGTGGAACAAGCACGGGAATCTCTCGGGCCCTGCCTGGAACGCATGGCGTTGCACGGACTGCTGGAGGGTTGACGCTCAACCGTTTTGGGGAATTGGCGTTGTTCGGTTGCAGAACCGGCCTTAAGCACGCGCCTGCTCCATCGCCCTCCGGTCCTGGTATGATGGGCGCTGTTATGGCTCATCTGCAATTCGACCTCGCCCCCATCTCCGACGCTGTCACCGAAGGAGTGCGCGTCGAGGTTCTGTCGCGGCATTCCCCGGAAAACTCTCGGCCCAACCAGGACGAGTGGCTCTTCCAATACACCGTCCGCATCACCAACCAGGGATCCGAAACGGTGCAGCTTCTGAGCCGGCACTGGATTATCACCGACGCCCTGGAGCACACCGAAGAGGTGCAGGGCCCCGGAGTGGTTGGCGAACAGCCGGTGCTGGCGCCCGGCGAGTCCTTCAAATATTCCTCCATGTGCCCGCTCAAGACGCCCACGGGAATGATGCGCGGCACCTATCAGATGGTCCGCCGCGACGGCACGCAGTTCGATATCGAGATCGCACCGTTCGGTTTACGGGCGCGATACCCGGTTCACTGATGCCACGATTCTAGGGGCTTTTCTCTAGCTCCCATAGGCCCTTCGTACTCTGTTGGTCCGCGGCGCGCGGCCGATTAGATTAGCGGAGGGCAAGTGCTTCCGGATCTGCAGTTGGCCATTGTCGCGGAACGTATCAGAGACGCCGAACATCCCATGAAGGTGCTGGCGGCGGAAGACAACCCCGTCTTTCAGTCCATGCTCTCGAATATGCTCAATAAGTGGGGCTATGAGCCGGTGATCGCGCACGACGGCAATGAAGCCTGGGAGGCTCTGCAGCAGCCGGACGGGCCGCAACTGGCAATTCTCGACTGGATGATGCCGGGCCTGAACGGCGTGGATATCTGCCGCGGCATACGTGCCGCCGGCCGCGAGCCCTACGTTTACATCCTGCTGCTCACCGCCCGCAAC
>CAZARO010000772.1:0-3584 GCA_964487165.1 uncultured Solibacteraceae bacterium
GGGCGCCCGGCGTTCCCTTCCCCATCCTTCCTCAACCTTCATTATCCTTCAGCACCATTCGCCTCCACGCTATCCTGAAATCTAATGGAAGAAGAGGTCCTCGGCAAAGCTTATGACTCCCGCCTGATGCGCCGCCTGCTGGGCTATATGCGGCCCTATCGCGCGCTGGTCCTCTTTTCCCTGCTTTTTCTGCTGGCGCAATCCGTTCTCCAGGTGCTGAATCCCCTACTCACCCGCCTCGCCGTCGACAAGTACATCCGCCCCGGCGCGCACCCTCTGCACACTCCCATCGATGCGTGGCTGCCGGCCGACCCCTGGGCCGGCCTCACCCGCGTCGCCCTGCTCTACCTCGCCGTCCTGGTGGGCACCTTCCTCACCGAGTTCGCTCAGACGATGCTGATGCAGTGGACCGGCCAACTGGCCATGTTTGACCTGCGCAAACAGCTCATGGAACACCTGCAAGGGCTCGACCTGGCCTTCTACGACCGCAACCCCGTGGGCCGCCTGGTGACCCGCGTTACCACCGACGTCGACGTACTCAACGACCTGTTCGCATCCGGCCTCGTCACCATCCTGGGCGACGTGATGGTGCTGGGATTCATCATCGCCATCATGTACCGCCTGAGTCCGCTGCTCACCGGCATCCTGATGGCGGCCATGCCCCTGGTGGTCGCCGCCACCCTGGTGTTCCGCCGCACCGTGACGCAAAGCTACCGGCGCATCCGCGTGGCCATCGCCAAAATCAACTCCTACCTGCAGGAGCACATCACCGGAATCGTGGTGCTGCAACTGTTCAATCGCGAGCGGCGCAGCGGGCGCGAGTTCGACCGCATCAATCGCGACCATATGGACGCTTATAAGGACGCCATCACGGCCTACGGCTGGTTCTATCCGGTGGTGGAGCTCGTTTCCATGCTGGCCATCGCGGCCATTCTCAGTTACGGCGGCCTGCGCATCGAAGGCGGCCGGCTGTCGCTAGGCATTCTGGTGGCGTTTCTACAATACGGCATGCGATTCTTCCGCCCGATTCAGGATCTCAGCGAGAAATACAACATCCTGCAAGGCGCCATGACGTCCTCCGAGCGCATTTTCAAACTGCTCGATACCGAGGCCACGATCCTGCCGCCGCGCGAGCCGCGTCCCGCGCCCACCGCCATCGCGGCCATCGAATTCGACCACGTCTGGTTCGCCTACCAGGGCGAGGACTGGGTGCTGCGCGACGTGAGCTTCACCATCGCGCCCGGCGAGACCATCGCGGTGGTGGGCCACACCGGCGCCGGGAAGACCACGCTCATCGCGCTGCTGCTGCGCTTCTATGACGTGCAGAAAGGCGCGATTCGCGTGGGCGGAATCGACATCCGCGAGCTCGATCCGCTGGACCTGCGGCGCCAGTTCGGGGTGGTGTTGCAGGACCCGTTCCTGTTTACGGGAACGATCGGCGACAACATCCGCCTCGGGACGGAGCGGATCCGCGACGAGGACGTGGAGGCGGCCGCCGGGCAGGTGAACGTGCTGGAATTTATCCGCGGACTGCCCGACGGCTTCCGCCACGCCATCCGCGAGCGCGGCAGCGGACTTTCAACCGGCCAGAAGCAGTTGATCAGCTTCGCCCGCGCGCTGGCGCACAATCCACGCTACCTGATTCTGGATGAAGCGACCTCGAGCGTCGATACCGACACGGAGTTGCGCGTGCGCGCGGCGCTGGTGCGCATGGTGGAGGGCCGCACGTCGATCGTGATCGCGCATCGGCTGTCGACGATTCAACGCGCGGACCGGATTCTGGTGATGCATAAGGGTAAGTTGCGGGAAATCGGTACGCACCAGGAGTTACTCGCGCTGCGGGGGATTTACTGGAAGTTGTATCAGTTGCAATATAAGGATCAGGAGCGGGCGGTAGGGTAGGAACAGGCCGCTAGCGGACTTAAAATTTAATGATTTGGACACGGACACCCAGGTCGTCCCTAGTCTAATGAGTAACAAAACGAAAATAACCCTGCTTGATGAGGTCAAACGCGGGGTGCGCACGGCTGTCGGCGTAATCCTCGTCATCAGCTGGATTTGCTTGTTGGCGGCTGGCATTGGCATTGCGTTCTCGCGAACATCGCACTCCGCCATTTTGGGATGGCTATTCCTGGTCGTAGCGGCGGTTGTCGCAGCAGTTACGGTGGACAGGTGGGTTAAGATTTTACCGCTATTTATAGGCATGGGCACGTTGAACGCATTTATCACTCTATTGACGGGTCACGTTGGAACGAACGCATCCTACGCTGTTCCGCGCGCGAACGCTTTGATAATGCTAGTTTGCCTACTCGTATCAGCAATATTTGCCAGGACGCTCGCCTCTAGGCGGTTGAATCCCGTTGACCGCGTGGCGCTGCTGGCATTTCTCGTTTCAACCGGCTGGACGGTTATAACGGACCTCAATCCAGGTGGATTCGTGGCTATGTCGATCTGCCTCGCAGCTGCGTGGGCATTTGAGCGGAGCCAACGACGCCGAAGCCCTCAAGACGGGACCTAACATGTGTTGCGCGGTCAATTTGGGGAGGTAGCCCTAAATGCCAGCCGATTCACGCCCGCTCGCGAAGCTCTTCCCGATTGAACTTCCACCCGCGAGAATTGCCGTTGGCCAATTTCGAGAGCCGCTCGAACTCGTCGGCGTTTGCGTCCGCTTCCGTGAACCGCACCAGATACTCCTGAACGAGTTCCTCGACGCCCGCCCGAGCGCCTCCGCCTGCCGCCGCGCCCGAGAGACAACCTCAATAATCGACCTCAATCGTGAGCTTCATCCGCCGCCGTAAGCCCGATCCAGCAGTTCCACCACATGCATCACCTTCTGCTCTTTCCCATGCATGCGGACCCCAGCTTCGAGCTGCAACATGCACCCGGGGTTCGCCGTCGCCACAATCCCCGCGTCCGTAGCGTTTACCGATTTCATCTTCGACCCCAGAATCTGCATCGCCATCTCGTTCTGCACCACGTTGTAGATCCCCGCGCTGCCGCAGCAGATGTCCGCCCCGCGCATCTCGCGGAATTCCAGCCCCGGAATCGATTTCAGCAGCTTTCGGGGCGCCGTGCGCACGCGCTGCCCGTGCGCCAGGTGGCAGGAATCCTGGTACGTGACCACGGCCTCCACCGGCCGCATCTCGCGATTCAGCTCGATCCCCGCCAGGAACTCCGTAACGTCGCGCATCTGCGCCGCGAAGGCGTGCGCCTTGGCCGCGTATTGCGGGTCGTCCGCCAGCAGCTCGCCGTATTCCTTCAACACCGACCCGCAGCCGGCCGCGTTCGTGAGGATGGCGTCGTAGCCGCCGTTCTCCAGCGCGTCGATATTGCGCCGCGCCAGCCGTTGGGCATCCTCGCGCAGGCCGGCGTGGACGTGCAGCGCGCCGCAACAGCCCTGCCCCGCGGGAATCGACACTTCGCAGCCGTTCTTCTGCAGCACGCGCACCGTCGCCTCGTTCAAGCGCGCGAAAGTCACGTTGGCGATGCACCCCGCGAGGAATGCCACGCGATGCCGCTGCTGGCCCTCCGCGGGAAACGTCTTGCCGACCTGGCTGAAGAAAAACGGCGGCTCGGCCGACGGC
>CAZARO010000773.1:0-3580 GCA_964487165.1 uncultured Solibacteraceae bacterium
GCCGACCTGGCCGCCATCCCAGTCATCTTTTTGACGGCTCGCGCATCCGAAACGGACCGCATCGTGGGCCTGGAACTGGGCGCCAACGATTACGTGGTGAAGCCGTTTTTCGTGCGCGAACTGATCGCCCGCATCAAGTTGCAGTTCCGCAATCAGGCTTCGCCGCCGCGCGTGCTGGAAGCGGCCGGACTGGAGCTCGACCCTGCCAGCCGGCAGGTGCGCCTGAACAACGTCCCGCTATCGCTTACGGCCACGGAATTTCGCCTGCTGGAGTTTCTCATGAGCCGTCCGGGCGTGGTCTTCAGCCGCGAACAGTTGTTGAACTCGGTGTGGGGCCAGGACCGCGCCATCACCGACCGCGCTGTGGATGTCTACGTCCTGCGGCTACGGCAGAAGGTGGAATGCGACCCCGCCAACCCCATCATGATCCACTCCGTTCGCGGTTTCGGCTATACCTTTGAGCCCCGCCGGGCCATGGCGGTGTAAGCCGCGGTATCCTGATTTCGCCTGACGCGCCACAACTGTTGCAAGAGTAACTCAGTTACCGGTGTATACTCAGCAAGGGAAAAGGAGCCCAACGCAAGAATGAAACCGATCCTGTTGACTGCTGTCCTGCTGACTGCCATGACCGGGGTGGCCACGGCGCAGGTGAAGATGGACGAGCTGAAAACGCCCAACCCCCAGAGCCCGAGCGCCGATACTTCGGCCACCATCAACGGTAAGCAGCTCTGGATCGTCTATCACGCACCCTCCGTCCGGGGCCGCAAAATATTCGGTAGCGCCGACTCCCTGCAGCCCGAAGGTACCGTCTGGCGGTTGGGCGCCGATTATGCCACCGTGTTCCATACCGACGCCAATCTGGACCTTAACGGAGTAGCGGTTCCCAAAGGCGACTACACCCTCTACGCCGATCTCGATAAGGGCCAATGGAAGCTCATCGTCAACAAGACTTTGATGAAAGACAAGCGCCATATCTGGGGGATTAACCAGGATGGCAGTACCACCAATGACCCGAAGACGGAAGTCGGCCGCGCGGCTATGACCATGGCGAAGCCGGGATCTCCGGTCGAAACCCTGAAGATTACGGTGTCCGGCACTGGCGGCGCAAAAGGCAAGATCCTGGTGGAGTTCGAAAACGTGACCGCGGCCGTACCTTTCACGGTGAAGTAGCGGCAGCCATCGCGGCCCGGCCCTTCGCTTTTACCGCGACGGGACTTGGGCCTTTTTCGTGGGGCAGGCTTGAGCCTGCAGCCGGCTTTCGCGGGCTGAAGCCCGCGCCACCGAGATGTGTCGATCCGCCCGGTGGGGTGGGCTTCAGCCCGCCAGTTAGGGACCAAATCATCAATCGCTGTACTCGAAGCCAAAGAAACTGTCTCGGCTGCCGACGGCTGGTCTGTTCGGGGCGGCGACCGCATTCGGCCGATCTACCGCTCCCTCGCGGTCGCGGCTCGGTCGGCTCTGGCAAACACAGAGACGCCATTCTGAGCCGCGCCCGCAAGCCTGCCCCCCGCGCCAATTCATCCCCCGCCTGCACCCATTCGGACCCCTCATGCATCCATTAGATGTGCAATCTTGACTAAAAAGTATGGATTAGCTAATGTGGTATCAGCCCAACAGTTTAGGAGTCCATCCCGGTGAGTGATTCCACCCAGACCATCGAGACCTTTGCAAATCAGGAATATAAGTGGGGATTCGTCACTGACATTGCTGCCGACACCATTCCCCGCGGCCTGAACGAGGACGTCATCCGCCTGATTTCGGCCAAAAAGGAAGAGCCGGAGTGGCTGCTCGAGTGGCGCCTCAAGGCTTATCGCCATTGGCTCACCCTCAAAGAGCCCACCTGGGCCAACGTTCATTACCCCAAGATCGACTACAACGACATCATCTATTATTCGTCGCCCAAGGCGAAGAAAGATGGCCCCAAGAGCCTCGATGAGGTCGACCCGGAGTTGCTGAAGACTTACGCCAAGCTCGGCATCCCCTTGCAGGAGCAGGCGATACTGGCCGGCGTCGCGGTGGACGCGGTTTTCGACAGCGTTTCTGTGGCCACTACTTTCAAAGGCAAGCTGAAGGACCTCGGCATCATCTTCGGCTCCTTCTCTGAGGCCGTCCGTGAGCATCCCGACCTGGTGCGGCAATACCTCGGCTCGGTGGTTCCGGCTTCCGACAATTTCTTCGCCGCCCTGAACTCGGCGGTTTTCAGCGACGGCTCATTCTGCTACATCCCCAAGGGCGTCCGCTGCCCCATGGAGCTGTCGACCTACTTCCGCATCAACGCCAAAGACACCGGGCAGTTCGAGCGGACCCTGATTGTGGCCGACGAAGGTGCCTACGTGAGCTATCTGGAAGGCTGCACCGCGCCCATGCGCGACACCAACCAGTTGCACGCCGCGGTGGTGGAACTGGTGGCCCTGGATAACGCGCAGATCAAGTATTCCACGGTGCAGAACTGGTACCCCGGCGACAAGGATGGCAAGGGCGGCATCTACAATTTCGTCACCAAGCGGGGCGCCTGCCGCGGGGTGAACTCGAAGATTTCGTGGACGCAGGTGGAGACCGGTTCGGCTATCACCTGGAAATATCCCAGCTGCCTGCTGATTGGCGACAACTCCGTGGGCGAGTTCTATTCGGTGGCGCTGACCAACAACTGGCAGCAGGCCGATACCGGCACGAAGATGATCCACATCGGGAAGAACACTACGTCGACGATCGTGTCGAAGGGTATCTCGGCCGGCCATGGGCAGAATACTTACCGCGGCGGCGTCAAGATTTTGAAGTCGGCCACGGGCGCGCGCAATTACTCGCAGTGCGATTCCATGCTGCTGGGCGATCAGTGCGGCGCGCATACGTTCCCGTACCTGGAAGTGAAAAACACCTCGTCGCAGGTGGAGCACGAGGCGTCGACCTCGAAGATCGGCGAAGACCAGATCTTCTATTGCAAGCAGCGCGGCATTTCCACCGAAGATGCGGTCTCCATGATCGTACACGGCTTCTGCAAGGAAGTTTTCAAGGAGCTGCCGATGGAATTCGCCGTGGAAGCACAGAAGCTGCTGGGTGTGAGTTTGGAAGGAAGTGTTGGATAAGCGGATGTCGTTACTCGAAATCAAAGATCTGCACGCCACGGTTGGCGAACGGGAAATTCTCAAGGGCATTGACCTTACGGTGAATGCCGGCGAAGTGCATGCCATCATGGGGCCGAACGGGTCGGGCAAGAGCACGCTGGCGCAGGTGCTGGCGGGCCGCGAGCTGTATACCGTCACTTCGGGCCAGGTAACTTACCAGGGCGGCGATCTGCTGGCGCTGTCGCCCGAAGATCGCGCGCGCGCCGGAATTTTTCTGGCGTTTCAATATCCCGTGGAAATCCCCGGCGTCAGCAATATGTACTTTCTGAAAGCGGCGCTCAACACCATCCGCAAGAGCCAGGGATTGGAAGAGCTGGACGCGTTCGATTTCCTGACCCTGGTCCGCGACAAGATGACGCTCATGAATATGGACCAGACGCTGCTCAATCGGCCGGTAAATACAGGCTTTTCGGGCGGCGAGAAGAAGCGCAACGAGATCTTCCAGATGGCCGTGCTGG
>CAZARO010000774.1:0-3579 GCA_964487165.1 uncultured Solibacteraceae bacterium
CTGGCCACCGCACGAACACACCGCCATGCTGGAAGAGATGTACGTCTACTTCAACATGCCCGATCCGGCTTTCGCCATCCAGATGGTCTACGAAAACACCGAGTATCCGGAGACGGTGACGGTGGTGCGCGATGGCGATGCGGTCCTCATGCCCGCGGGCTATCACCCCAACGTTTCCGTGCCCGGGCACCGCATGTCTTTCCTGTGGGCCATGGCGGCGCACCGCGAGAAGCTCGACCGGCAATTCGGCGTGGTCAACGTGCAGCCGGGTTTTGGCGCGGGCGGCTCTGGCCTGGAAGCCAGCCACAAGTAGATGGCGGCGATTCCGGACTGTTTCAGCCTCCGCGGAAAGAACGCCCTGGTGACCGGTTCGCGGGCCGGCCTGGGAGCCGGCATGGCGATCGGCCTGGCGCAGGCCGGCGCCAACGTGGTGGTAAACGGCTCCACGGACAACGGCATCGATGACGTTTGCTGCGCCGTGGCCGGGTATGGCGTGAAGGCGGTGCGCGCGGTGGCCGACGTCTCGGACCCCGCGGCGTGCGCGGAATTGATCGCGCTCACCGTCGGCCAACTCGGCTCCATCGACATCCTGATCAATAACGCCGGCATCATCCGGCGGAGCCCGGCGGCGGAATATTCCGCCGAAGATTGGGCGCGCGTGATGGAAGTCAACATCAATGCGGTCTTCCGGCTCAGCCAGTTGGCTGGGCGCAGGATGCTGGCGCAGGGCCGCGGGAAAATTGTCAACATCGCTTCCCTGCTCTCTTTTCAGGGCGGCGTTTTTGTGCCGGCCTATGCGGCATCGAAGGGCGCTGTGGCGCAATTGACCAAGGCGCTGGCCAACGAATGGGCGCCCAAAGGGATCAACGTAAACGCCATCGCCCCCGGCTATATGGAGACCGACAATACCCGCGCCCTGCGTGCCGACCCGGTGCGCAGCCGCCAGATAATGGAGCGCATTCCCGCCGGCCGCTGGGGCACCCCCGAGGATCTTGCCGCAGCCGCCGTTTTCCTGGCCTCTCCGGCCAGTGATTACATGCACGGCCACGTCCTGGTGGTCGACGGCGGATGGATGGCCAGATAGAGAAAAACATGCCTTTGACAATCAAACCGAAAGAAAGCTGCCGATACGACCTGGTGGCGCTGGGCGAGATCATGCTGCGATTCGACCCGGGCGACCGCCGCGTCCACACCGCCCGCTCCTTCGATGTCTACGAAGGCGGCGGCGAATACAACGTGGCGCGCGGGCTGAAGCGCTGCTTCGGCCTGGAGACCGCCGTGGTTACGGCGTTCGCCGACAATCCTGTGGGGCGACTGCTGCAGGACCTTATTTACCAGGGCGGCGTCGACCAGAAATTCATCAAGTGGGTGGATTACGACGGCGTCGGCCGCTCGGTGCGCAACGGACTGAATTTCACCGAGCGCGGATTCGGCGTGCGCGGGGCGGTGGGTTGCTCGGATCGCGGCCATACGGCCACCTCGCAGCTCAAGCCCGGGGACATCGATTGGGAAGAGGTATTCGGCCGCGACGGGGCGCGATGGTTCCACACGGGCGGAATTTTCTGCGCGCTCTCCGAAACCACCCCGGAGGTGGCCCTGGAAGCCGTGCAGGCGGCGCACCGGCACGGTACCATCGTCTCCTACGATCTCAACTACCGGGCATCGCTATGGAAGGCGGTGGGCGGAAAGAAGCAGGCGCAGGCAGTGAACCGCCGGCTGGCGCCGCTGGTCGACGTGATGATCGGCAACGAAGAGGACTTCTCGGCCGCGCTCGGATTTGAGGTCGCGGGGCTCGACGAGAACATCACCAATATCGAAACCGCCGGCTTTAAGCGCATGATCGAGACGGTGGTGCGGGAGTTCCCGTTTTCGGTGGTGGCCACCACGCTGCGCAAGGCCACTACGGCGTCGCGCAACGATTGGGGCGCACTGTGTTATGCCGACGGCGCGTTCTATCAGGCGCAGAACCGGCCGGATCTGGAAATCTACGACCGCGTAGGCGGCGGCGACGGCTTCGCCTCGGGCCTGATTTACGGCTTCCTCACCGGGCAGACCCCGCAGTGGGCCGTGGAATGCGGCGCCGCACACGGCGCCCTGGCCATGACCACCCCCGGAGATACCACCATGGCGGCGGTTTCCGAAGTGCTTCAGCTCATGAAGGGGAAATCGGCACGGATCGTGCGATAAGGGTCGGGCAAGCACAAGCGCTCGCCCTTCCACAGGGCTATTCGTTCTTGGCGCCGCGGCGCCGCAAAAAAATCAGGACCCCAAAAACCACCACGAGGGCGGCACTGATTAAACGAAGAGTAGTAGTATCCATTTTTATACTCCTTTCCTGGTTAACTTATCGGCGGTTTACATTTTTTCCATCATAGGGATAAGATCGCGGACCAAATGCACCATCACCGGTCCGATGGTGACCACGAACAACGACGGCAGCACGCAGAAAAAAATCGGGAAGACCAGCTTCACGGCCAGTTTGGCGGCCCGCTCCTCGGCCCTCTGGCGAGCCATCACGCGCAGATAATCGGCGTGGCCCCGCAGGGTCTGGGCAATGCTGGTGCCGAAGCGGTCGGTCTGTACCAGCACCGCCACCAGCCGGCGCACATCTTCCACCCCGGTCCGATCCGCCAGATTGTGGAGCGCTTCCACGCGCCGCTTCCCGGCGCGCATCTCCAGGTTCATCACCGCGAACTCGCTACACAGCTCGGGGTGCGCCGCCCGCAGTTCCTGGGCCACCTGGATGATGGTCTGGTCGAGCCCCAGCCCCGATTCCACGCACACCACCATCAGGTCCAGCACGTTGGGCAAGGCCTTGTCGATGGCGTGCTTGCGGCGCGCCACGCACCACAACAAATACTGCATGGGCGCCACATACCCGGCCATGACGGCGGCCGCGGTGGCTTCCAGAAGGCGCTCCGGGCTGGCGTACAGCCGCAGACCGATCAGCAGACAGCCCACGCCCAACACCGCCGTGGAGCAGACGCGCGCCCCGTAGAAAAACCGCACCGCCTGCGGCTGGCGGTACCCGGCGCGCATCAGCCTCCGCTTCAACAGCGGCAGGCTTTTAGGCGTGGCCGGCACCAGCGACCCGGCCCAATTTACCAGCTCCCGCCAGATCAAGGCGGGCGAAGGCACAAACTGCGCCACCACGGGCCTGGGCGTCTGCAAACGGTCGATCGGCCGCACGTGCGTGCCGCCCAACCGCACCAGCAGGAAGGCCGTGCCTGCCGCCACCGCCAGGAACACCCATACCGCCGCCAGTACCAGCATCTTAAACCTCGAAGGTAACGATTTTCTTGATGATCATGTAGCCGACAATCTGCAGCGCGAACGCCCCCGCCAGCATCTCGTGCCCCGCCGGATCGTCGACGAAGAACCGCGCGTACTGCGGGTTGACCACGAACATCAGGCACCCCACGGCCGCCGGAATGGATGCCAGAATGCGTCCCGACATCAGGCCCTGCGCGCTCACGGCGCGTATGCGGGCGCGCAGCTTGAAGCGCTGGCGGATGATGTCCGCGAGCTTGTCGAGCAATTCCGCCAGGTTCCCTCCGGTGCGCTTCTGCAGCAGCACCG
>CAZARO010000775.1:0-3571 GCA_964487165.1 uncultured Solibacteraceae bacterium
GCGATGCGCTGCAACAAGTCGCTCAAGCGGTCGGCCTCGGTCGGATTTAACTGCAGGATGCGTTTCGGATCGGCCACCACGAAGGTGTCCAGGATGACTCCCGCGGCGTTGGAGAACGCCTCGGCCTTCAGAATATCCAGCCCAAAACTGGAAATCGCCCCGGCGAACGATGCGAACAGCGACGGTTTATCGCGCGCCACCATGGTGATGCGATACGCTCCCTCCAGCGGATCGAGTTTCACGGCCACGCCGGTCGGCCGGCTCCGTTCGAACAACTGCTGATGTTCCTGAATTTCGGCGGAAGAGTGCGCCCGCAGGTAGCGCAAGGGAAATCCCTTCACGAAGGCGGCGTTCGCCGGAAGATCCTCGGGCACCTGCTGGATGCGATCGGTTTCCAGTTCCCGCAGGAGCTCATGCTGGGTAGCGGTGTACGTGCGCCACAACTGATCCAGGCGCCACGGGATCTTGTCCGCCGGACCGAGAGCCACGATGCGGGCGTAGGTCGCCAGCGCGAGCAGCCGCAGCCGCTCCGCGGTTCCCACACTTCCGGCGAGCAGGCGCACGGTAGCGGGATCGTCCAGGTCGCGCGCAGTCATGGCGCCGGCAAGCTCCTGCTGGTGGCGGATCTGGAATTCCACCGTGTCGCGCGCATCCACGGGCATCTGCATGCGGCTTGCGGCGGCGCGCGCACCATCCGCCGCGCCGCTTCCCATTTCCTGAAAGAGAAGCGCGAAGATCAGCAGCGCCACATCGTCCACCTCTGACAGCAGCGCCGCGAATCGCTGGCGCTCGGCATTGGCCGACGGTCCCAGTTCGAGAACCGCTTCCACCGTCTGCAAGGTAAATTCGTCCACCGTGTAACGGTACTCGGAGCCCGCGATTACCAGGCCTTCCACGGCGTCCCATTCGGGCAGCAGTGCCCGCATCAGGCCGGTAGACTGCAGGACGCGCAACGCCATGGCGGCGTGCGGCGACGCGAGGGTGGTCTTGATGCCGCTCCACAACGGCCTCGGCTGGGCGCACCAGGCCGCCAGCGATTCCCCCGCCGATTCGAGCTTGCGCTCCGTCTCGGGCGATGGGGGAACGCCATGGCGGGCGATGAATTCGAGCAGGCGCAGGACCAGCGGAGGGTCGCCAGCCGCTTGCGCCGGATTGCGCAGCAGCAGGCGCTCGCGCAGCACCGTGAATTCCTGGTTGGAGAGCCGGGAGCGGTACTCGCGGAAACTTTCGAGTAGCGAGCTCTCGCTCTTTTCGGCCTCGTCTACGGCGCGCCGCGTGGCATTGAAAATAGTGCGTGCGGCCGCGAAATACGCGCGCATGCCGATGCCGAATTTCTGCTGTGCCAGGCTCGCCTGCGCCTCGAAATCGAGCACGTTGCGATCGCTTCCGGCGCGGTAATGGAGAAAGCAGCGCACCGCCGAGACCAGGTCTACGGCCCGGCTCAGTTCGCCGCTCAGCGCTTCATTTTCCCCCTTCAACTGCGCCAGCCAATCGAGCGTGCGCACGTCCTGCAGACCGCCGGGGTCCTGTTTCACCTCGGGCTCCGCATGGCACGGCGTATTGCCCCGCCCGGCGTGGCGCGCACGCACCATCTGGCACAGGCGCTGGCGCATCTTTTCCCGATGGAGCGCCACCGCGGGAGGCAGTTTCCCTTGCAGTTGCTGGTAGACCGCGCGGTCGCCCGCCAGCCAGCGCCGGTCCAACAGGCTGAACGCGGGCAGGCCCGAGCGCTCCACTTCTTCCAGGCAGTCGGCCACGGTGAGGACGGCGGAGTTGGGACGCAGACCGGCGTCCCAGAGCAGGCGGACGAATTCCGGCAGCGCATCTTTGAGCGCTTCGGATCGCTTCCCGGAATCGGCAAGCAGCACGATGTCTAGGTCGGAGCAAGGGAACGTGCGTCCATGCCCGAAAGCCCCGCCGGCCAGCACGGCAACCCCGTGCGGGAAGGCCGATTCCATCGCCGCGCGATACGCTTCGAATACCGACTCGCCACGCAGCACAGTAAGCGCCTTCTCGACCGTTGCGGCATCGCCCGTGGCGAGGAAATCTTCCTGGATCGCGCGCCACCTCGCGGTGGAGTACTCCGTCACGTATCTAGTATCACGCAGGCGCTTGGCCGCCCGGCAAACGGAACCTTCTATCAGGCGAATTGAAATTATCTATAAGGGGGCTGGAGGCGCCGGGGGCACCGTCGGTTCGGAGGGATGCCATCCTAATGCCGCATAGTTTCCCAAAGGCGAGATTCCTGTGCGGAAAGCAAATCAAGTGGGCAGGCCCCTTGCCAGGGCGGGACGCCCTCGTCCAGGCGTCCGCCCCACTAGCAGGCCAGGTCTTCGCGCGTCAGCTTGAATTTCTCCAGGTTGCCCAGCACCGTAACGGCGATCTGCCGGGGGTCGAAGAACGTCTGCGCAATCGACTGCACTTCGTCGGCGGTGACCGCCTCGATGCTCTCCACCAGGTCGTCGAGCGAGAAGAAATGGCCGAAGTACATCTCCTGCCGCGCCAGGTTGGACATGCGGCTGGAAGTGGATTCCAGCCCCAGCATCAGCGAGCCCTTCAAATGGTCCTTGGCGCGCCGCAGCTCTTCGGCGCCCACCAGCTGCTGTTTGAGATCGCGGAATTCCTTGAGGATGGACTCCACCACCTTGCGCGCCGACCCGAGCGACGTGCCCGCGTAGATGGTCAGGCATCCGGTGTCGCGGTAGGGGCTCAGTTCCGAAAAGACGGCATACGCCAGGCCCTGCCGCTCGCGGATATTCTGGAAAAGGCGCGAGCTCATGCCGCCGCCCAACAGGGTATTGAGCACGTAGCAGGCGAAGCGCTTCTCGTGGGGCAGGGGATAGGAGGGTACGCCCAGGCAAAGGTGCACCTGCTCCAGCGACTTCTTATTGCGCAGAGAAATGCGCGCGTGGGTGTTGGGAACGGTTTCGCGGGCGGCATTCGGACCCGGCTCCAGCTCGTCGAAATGCTCCCGCACCAGCGCCACCAGGCCGGCGTGCGTCATATTGCCGGCGGCGGTGACCAGCATGTTGGCGGGCGCGTAGACCTTCTTGTAATAGCTCTGGATGCGCGGCCGGTCAAAGGCTTTCACGCTTTCCCGCGTGCCCAGGATGGGCTTGCCCAGCGAGTGGCCCTTCCAGAAGCTGGCGGAAAAGAGCTCGTGAACCAGGTAGTCCGGGCTGTCCGCCTCCATCTTGATCTCTTCCAGAATGACGCCCTTTTCCTTCTCGATATCCTCGTGGCGGAACAGGGGATGCAGCACCAGATCGGCCAGGACGTCGAAGGCCTGGGAGAGATGCTGGTCCAGTACTTTGGTGTTGAAGCAGACCAATTCCTTGGCGGTGAAGGCGTCGAGATTGCCCCCGATGGAATCCACCGAACGGGCGATATCTTCGGCGGAACGCTTCGTGGTGCCTTTAAAGAGCATGTGCTCGATGAAGTGCGAGATGCCGTTCTGCTCGGCGTTTTCCCGGCGCGAGCCGGTGCCGATCCAAATTCCCACCGAGACGGAGCGCACGTGCGGCATGGTCTCGGTAATCACACGGACGCCGTTGGCGAGCGTGGTCATTTC
>CAZARO010000776.1:0-3567 GCA_964487165.1 uncultured Solibacteraceae bacterium
AGATGGGCGCGGTGTGGAGTCCCGACGGCCAGTACCTGGTATTTGCGCGCGCCGCTGCTACCGACGCCAATCCGCCCGGTGTGCCGCTGGCCAAATTCGCCGGCGACCCCAACGAGCTCCAGATGCAGTACGATCTCTACCGCGTTCCCTTCCACAACGGGCAGGGAGGCGTGCCCGAACCCGTCGCCGGCGCCTCGCGCAACGGCATGAGCAACACCTTTCCCAAGGTGTCGCCCGATGGAAGCTGGATTGTCTACGTGCAATGCCATAACGGCGAGCTGATGCGCCCCGACAGCCAGTTGTATATCGTCGCGGCGGCGGGCGGCGTGGCGCGGCGCATGCGGTGCAACACTCCGCACATGAATTCGTGGCACAGCTTTTCGCCCAACGGCCGCTGGATGGTCTTCTCCTCGAAGGCCCGTTCGCCCTACACGCAGCTCTATCTCACTCACATTGACGCCGAAGGCAACGACAGCCCGCCCATCCTGATCGATAACGCGACGGCGGCCAATCGGGCGGCGAACATTCCGGAATTCGTGAACGTTCCGGCGGATGGCTTACGGCAAATCGGCGGCCCGGTGATGGATTATTACCGGCTGGTCAACAGCGCGGCCTATCTGCAAAAGAAAGGGCGGTATCAGGAGTCCGCCGCCAAGTGGCAAGAGGTGCTGAAGCTGACCCCCGACGATGAATTCGCGCATCGCAATCTGGGCACCGTGCTGCTGATGACTGGCCGCCGCGAAGAATCTTCGGCCCATCTGCGGAAAGCCAACGAGATCAAGCTGCGCGCCGCGGTGGAGGCCGATCCGCAGTCCGCGCGTGCGTTCTATGAGCTCGGCGGGGTGCTGGCGCAGTCCGGCAGAGTTGTGGAAGCCGCGGAACAATTCCGCCACGCCGTGGAACTCAAGCCCGATTTCGCGGTGGCGCGCGTCAGCCTGGGCCAGGCGTTGGCGGACGCGGGCCGGACGGACGAAGCATTGGCGGAACTGCGCCGAGCGCTCGACAGGAGCCCCGGCGATGCTAACCCAGCAAGCGCGGCTGCACACTACGCCTTGGGCCAGGTATTGAACCGGCAGGGCGACGCGCCATCGGCCATAGTGGAATGGCGGCGCGCGCTGCAACTCGACCCGCAAAACGCCGAAGTCCACGGCGCCCTGGGCGACGCACTGCAGGCGCAACACCGCACGGCGGAGGCGCTGGCCGAATGGCGCGCGGTAATCGAGCTGCGTCCCAATGACGCGGAGACGCTGCGAAAAGCGGCCTGGGTGCTTTCCACTTCGCCCGACGACGCCATCCGCAACGGCGAAGAGGCCATGGCCTTCGCGGTGCGGGCGATGCAGCTCTCCAGCAGAAAAGATGCGCGCCTGCTCGACACGCTAGCGGCCGCGTACGCCGAGAAGGGCGACTTCGCCTTTGCCGAAAACGTCGAGGGCCAGGCGTTCTTCGCGGCGGGGCTGGTCGACGAGCCCGCCCTGAAGGAGCAGATCCAGGCCCGGCGCGCGCTGTATCTGGCGCACCTGCCATTTCGCGATCGGGATACACTTGGACAGGGGAAATGAAACCATGAAAGCTCAGAGCCTGCTGGGCATCGTCTGCTTGGGAGTGGCCGTCCTTCATGCGGCCAGCACTCCTCCCAACGCGCTACTGGTACTCGAAAAAGAGCAAAACACGCTGGTGATTGTCGATCCGTCGAGCCTGACGATTGTGGCGCGCGTTCCGGTGGGCGACAATCCCCACGAAGTCGCCGTCGCGGACGACGGAAAGACGGCGTACATTTCGAATTATGGCGGCAACACTATCGCCGTCGTCGATCTGGTCGCGCAGAAGCCTCTGGCGCCCATCGATCTGGGAGCTTTGCGGCAGCCTCACGGGTTGGAGTACATCGGCGGTAAGTTATATTTCACCGCCGAAGGCTCCAAGGTAGTGGGCCGTTACGATCCCGCGGCGCAGAAGGTCGACTGGGTCATCGGCACGGGACAGAATCGCACCCACATGGTGACCGTTTCGAAAGATCTCAAAACCGTCTTCACCTCCAACGTCAGCTCCTCCACCATTAGCGTGATCGCGCAGGGCGCCGCGCAGCCGCCTCCGCCTCCGGGACGGGGACGCGGACCGTTCCCGGGCGGCCGTCCCGGTGGCCCTCCCATGCGCGGGCCTGCGCAGGACTGGATCGTCTCCAATATCGCGGTAGGCCACGGATCGGAGGGCTTCGACCTCACTCCCGACGGTAAGGAGCTTTGGGTGGCCAACGCGCAGGACGCCACCATTTCCATCATCGACGTGGCCGCCCGGAAAGTAGTGGCGACCATTCCGTCGACCAATGCCGCCAACCGCCTCAAGATCACGCTCGATGGCAAGTACGCATTCGTCTCCGACATGGAGGGCAAGGAACTGTTGGTAGTGGATGCGGCCACGCGCAAGGAATATAAGAGGATCGCTCTGCCGGACACTTCGGAGGGCCTCATGATGGCCCCCGGCGGCCGCATCGCCTACACCACGCTGAATACCCGCGATGCCGTGGCGGCCATCGATCTCGCGACCATGAAGCTGACCGGCGAAGTCAAGACTGGCCGCGGCCCGGACGGGCTGGCGTGGGCCGCGCGCAAGTAGAGCCTGGTACTCGAAAGGTTGCATCCAGGGGGTGAACCAGAGGAGAATACCCCGATGGACTCCCGACGCCGTGCTTCCCGTTTCGGCCCTCTGCTGCTGCTGTCGATTGCCGCGGCGTACGCGCAGGAACCGAAATACCAGATCGTCGATGGCCATTTCCACTTCCTCAGCTTTGTGCAGGAGACCGACGGCATGCCGAAGTTCCTGAAAGCCATGGACGACACCGGCGTAACGGAGTCGGTGGTGATCGGCATGCCCGTGGTGAAGCAGTGGGACGAGGGCGACGCCAAGCGGCCCACTTATTACCTGGACAACGATTCCCGTACCTATTGGTACAGCGCGACCGATTTTCTGGTGGCGCGCGCCGTCCTGGACCTGCCCAAAGATCAGCAGGCCCGGCTGCATCCTTTCATCTGCGGCATCAACAGCGCGGACCGCAACGCCGTGGATCACGTGGAGCGCATGCTGGCGCTTTATCCGAATTTCTGGCAGGGCATCGGCGAAGTTTTTCTGCGGCACGACGAACTGACCGCGCTCACCTACGGCGAAACACCCCGCGGCACCTCGGACGCTTTCAGCCGATTGCTGGACCTGGGCGCGGCGCGCAATCTGCCGGTGCTGGTGCATAGCGACATCGGGGCAGCGTGGCTGGAAAAGCCCGACTTTCTCGATGAGATCGAGGCGGCCGTCCGCGCGCATCCCAAGACGCGCGTCATCTGGGCGCACGCGGGCATCAGCCGCCGCATCGTTATCCCCAATCACACCGAAATCCTGCGCCGCATGCTGGCCCAATACTCCAATCTCACCATCGACCTCTCGTGGGTCATCTTCGATCAGGAGATCGCTCCAGGTGGAGTTCTGGACCGGAAATGGCCGGCGCTGATTGAAGAATACCCCGGCCGCTTTGTGATCGGTTCGGATACGGTCGGCTTCTTCGCTCAGTACAAGCCCACCCTG
>CAZARO010000777.1:0-3566 GCA_964487165.1 uncultured Solibacteraceae bacterium
TGACCATCCATGCCGGCGTGCTGGTGCAGCACATTCCGCTGACCACCCGGCGGATAACCGGGATCGTGAGCCGCGGCGGGTCGATTCTGGCCGAATGGATGGTCAAGAATCACAAGCAGAACATGCTGTATGAGTGCTTCGAAGACATCTGCAAGATCTTCCAGAAGCATGACGTCAGCTTCAGCCTGGGCGATGGCCTGCGCCCCGGCAGCGTGGCGGATGCCAGCGACGAAGCGCAATTCGCGGAGCTGAAAACCCTCGGCGAACTCACCAAAGTGGCGTGGCAATACGACGTGCAGGTGATGATCGAGGGCCCCGGCCACATTCCGATGGACCAGATCGAGCTGCAGGTGCGCAAAGAGAACGAGATGTGCTACGAGGCGCCGTTCTACACGTTGGGGCCGCTGGTCACCGACATCGCACCGGGGTTCGACCACATTACTTCGGCCATAGGGGCGGCGATGATCGGCTGGCACGGCGCTTCCATGTTGTGCTATGTGACGCCCAAGGAGCACCTGGGGCTGCCCAACAAAGACGACGTGAAGGCCGGCCTGATCGCCTACAAGATCGCGGCGCACGCGGCCGATATCGCGCGGCACCGTCCGGGCGCGCGCGATCGCGACGATGCGCTCTCGCGGGCGCGCTACACGTTCGACTGGAATCGCCAGTTCGAGCTGTCGCTCGATCCCGAGACGGCGCGCTCCATGCACGATGAGACGCTACCCGAGGAGGGCTTCAAGGACGCGCACTTCTGCTCCATGTGCGGGCCCAAGTTCTGCTCTATGAATATCTCGGCCAAGGTGGAAAGTTTCACCGCTGAAGACGCCGCGTCGGTATTGAACGGCACGGACGCGGGGCCGCTGGTGAAGATCGCCGGGAACGATTGAGGGGGAAATTTTGGACGCCCTGTGCCAACCAGGAATTCAATAACTTACAGGCTGCAGAGCGAGGGAGTTGCAAGATTCGAAGAACCGCTTGCTTGCGCGCGCGGCTCAGAATGGCGTCTCTGTGTTTGCAAGAGCCTACCGAGCCGCGACCGCGAGGGAGCGGTCGATCATCCGAATATTGCAACTCTCTTAGCTCATCGCCGGCCTCTTCCTAGTGAAACACCGGCGACATGAAGTAGCCGGGCTTGGTCTCGCATTTGTACTGCTTGCCGACTACCTCGACGTTGATTTTGTGGAATCCGCCGTCGCCTTTGTTGTTGGGGCTGTAGGTGATCAGGTACTGGCTGTGCAACTCATCGCCGATCCGGGAGATCGCCTCTTCCAGGCCGTGTGAGGTGGCAAACGGGAACTGCTCGCCGCCCGTTCCCTTGGTGAACAGCGTCGCGGTGGAGACTTTGAAAATGTTCTTCACGTCGCGGAAGATTTCCAGCATCAGCGGTATGGCATCGGCGCTGTAGCCATCGGCTCCAGTGGCCTGATCGACGGTGGTCGGCGTGGAGGGATGGCCTCCGCCCAGCGGCCCCATCGATGCGGGCGGCTGCGCGGCGGGACGCGGGTCGGGCGGGGGAGTGGTCAGCTTGCCGATGATGTGCGACATGTCGACCCAATAGACCGACATGTTCGAGAGCTGCACCTCCGCCAAGGTTTCGCGCGCATGTGCCTGGCTACCTCCGTCGCGGCCTTCGCCGATCATGAGCAGGATGTGGCGGCGTTTCTTGTCGCGATGATTCAACAGAAAAACCGACTGTTCCACAGCGTCAATTGCGCGGCAGGAGGTGCTCCCGGCTTTAATGCCTTTGATCGCCTTGGTGATGTCATCGGCGTCGGAGCTGAACGGCTGCAGCAAGCGAACACGGTGATCGTAGGCAATCACCGCCGCCTCGCCCTGGTCGCCCAGGATGATGGGTTTCAGCATGGCCCCGATCTTGTTCACCTGCGGCAGAATCTTGTCCGCCTCCACGTTGGCCTGGATGGCCACTACCAGCGAGATCGGTGTGTAGCTCAAGTCTACGTTGAGCAGGTTCTGCTCTTTGTCGTTGTCGTATAGCCGAAACTGATCTGGTGTCAGCCCGTTAACGTAATTGTGCTTGCGATCGTACACCAGCACCGGAGCGATCACCTGCTGCACATTGACTACGATGTTGGTGTGGGGCTCGCTCAGCAGATCTATGGGCGGAGATGGCGCCTGCTTCGCGGGCGGCTGCTGGGCCGCCAGCACAAGAGCCACCGATCCGCAGAGGCAGAGAAGGGTCAACGCAAGGAGTTTTCGACTCATATCAGTTTCTCTGAAGAGACACGTGTTCCGTTTGCCCTCTGAGCAACTCTAGCACGTGAGGCACCAATTCTACGATAGCATTTAGGGATTCCACCGCGGCCTTGGGCGAGCCTGGAAGATTGACAATCAGCACACTTCCGCGAGTGCCGGCCAGAGACCGCGAGAGCGCGGCCAAAGGCGTGGATTCGCGCCCGCGCGCGCGCATAACTTCCCCGAATCCGGGGATTTCGCGATCCACCACGGCACGCGTGGCTTCCGGCGTAACGTCGCGGATTGCCAGCCCCGTGCCTCCCGTGGTGAAAATGGCCGACACCTGGCCGCCATCGGCGAGTGTCGACAGGCGGGCACTGATCTCGGCAGCCTCGTCGGGAATCACTTCCATCACCGAGACGCTCCAGCCCAGTTGTTCCAGGCGTTCACGCACGGCCGGCCCCGAGCGGTCGGCTCGCTGGCCGTTGCTGGCGGAATCGCTAATGGTCAAAACGGCGGCGTTGGTCATGATTTTCGCTTGAAATCGCCGCTTTTCCCGCCCGTCTTTTCGAGCAGGTAAAGCTCCTGGATTTCGATGGATTTGTCGAGCGCCTTCACCATATCGTAAACCGTCAGGGCAGCCACCGCCGCGGCGGTGAGCGCCTCCATTTCCACTCCGGTCTGCCCGATAGTGGCGGCGCTCGCGACGATGCGGACGCCTTTTTTTTCAACTGTTACATCCACGCTGGCGTGCGAGAGCATGAGCGGATGGCAGAGCGGGATGAGCTCCGACGTACGCTTGGCGGCGGCGATGCCGGCGATGCGGGCGATCTCCAGCGGATTACCCTTGGGATTCTCGGGCAGCTTGCGCAGTACCCGCGGAGCGATGCGCACGAAAGCATGCGCGCGCGCCTCGCGGCGGGTCAGCGGCTTGGCGGACACATCCACCATGCGCGGACTGCCGGCGGAATCGAAATGCGAAAGTTTCTTCATTTGAGGAGCACGCGGATGAATTCGCCGCGCGGGTACTCGGCGCGGGAGGGATCGGCCACCAGATACGCGTTGGCGCGCGTCAGGGCGGGGACGTCGCCTGAGCCGTGCCAGTCGACCGGCGTCACTTCGGCGCCATCGTCGCTGAGATGCGCCGGCAGGAAGCGCGTGAGTCCGGGGCGATGGCGGAAGTGGCGGGTGAGGCGCGCGAAGGGCATGGGAAGCGGCGTCCCGGTCTGCCCCGCGAGCAGTTCCAGGGCGGCGCGCGCGAAGATTTCGAAAGTCACCATGGTGGAGGAAGGGTTGCCGGGCAGTCCGAAAAAAAACTTCGCGCCGGAGCGTCCGAATACCACCGGCTGGCCCGGCTGGATGAGCACGCGGTC
>CAZARO010000778.1:0-3564 GCA_964487165.1 uncultured Solibacteraceae bacterium
CGCTTTGATGATCTGAATCTGCTCCGCGTGGAGCGCGCCCGTGGGCGGCATCTGCAGTCCAAACTCGTTGCCGGTCAAGCGGTGATAGAGGAAGCTGTTTTCGATGCTGCCCGGCATCACCCGCCGGGAGCCGGGCTTCATGACGGAGCTTCTGCGGTCGAGGCGAAGGCCGTTATTCTGCTTCGCCGGTCCATGACAGCCGATGCAATTCTGGCGGAAAATCGGTTGCACGTCGCGCGCGAAGTCCACTTTGGCCGGGGTTTGACAGAGCAAAGGCGGCGCCAGGCACAGCGCCGCAACGGCGGAAACGGCAGACAATCGGAACATCTCACCCTCCAAGTGACCTTTAACCTCCCCAGGTTCGAGGTTTTTGTTGAGTATACCCCGAAACGAGCGCACTTAAGCGGCCACCGCTCCCTCGCGGTCGCGGCTCGGTACCGCTTCCCCAATCGGTGTGCGTCTTACCGAGCCGCGACCGCAAGGGAGCGGTTTTGCAACCGAACAACGCCACCGGCGCTACTTCGCTGGCGGTTGAAATTCCGGATCGCCGAATTGCCAAAGGAGAAAGCTCCACAGGTCGGCGGCTTCTTCTCCCGCTGTTCCTTCGTGTTGCCGATACCATGACCGGCCTGATAGTCGACGCGGAGCAGGACCGGTTTGCCGCTGGAAGTGGCCGCTTGAAGACGGGCCGTCATTTTGGCGGCCTGCCACGGCGCTACACGAGGATCGTTGCTACCAGTGGTTAGCAGCACCGCGGGGTATGGAGTGCCATCGCGCACGTGCTGGTAGGAGCTCATGGCGTATAGGTCTTCGAATCCTTCCTGCGTCTTGACGCTGCCGAACTCGGGAATGTTGGCAGGTCCGTTTTCGGAAAGCTCGATGCGCAAAGTGTCGGAGCAGCCGACACTGTCGATCGCGGCCGCGAACAGGTCGGGCCGCTCGGTGTTTGCCCGCCCGATCAGGATGCCGCCGGCACTCCCGCCCATCCCCGCCAGCTTGCCGGGCGAGGTGTACTTCTGCTTCACCAGGTATTCGGCGCAGGCAATGAAGTCGCGCCAGGTGTTCGGTTTGGTAAGTTTGTATCCGCCGCGGTACCACTGTTTCCCATACTCGCCTCCACCGCGCACGTGCGCCACCGCATAGACGCCGCCGCGTTCGATCCAGGCCAATAGAGGAAAGATTGTCGGCGAGGCCAGCGCTTGGCCTTTCGACCATGGTGCCGCCCTTGATGCTGTATCGCGGGCAGCACAAGTTTGGCCACAGATGAACGCAGATCAACACGGATAAAACCACCGCAGAGGAATTCTCGTTCTTGCTTCCTTCTTATCCTCGTTTATCTGTGTTCATCTGTGGCCAATTTCGCTTCGTTCCGGAGGTTTTACCGCTCGACTCTTCAAGCGAAACCCTCGGAGTGCTGGCATCCGGCAGCTTCTGTCTGGAACCCTTATTTGACAGGCCCGCGACCTTCGCCACCGGTGCCCTACCGCTCAAACCGGGGCTAGCGGCAGAAACCACGCAGTTACAACACCATTTCGCCGCGTGTCAGTTTGGAAAATGCCGCCTCGATCCAGCTCGAGGGCAAATCGTGGACTGCGCAGCGCATGCGTTCCTGCCACCAGTTGGATATCTCGCGCAGGTCGTCCATCTTGTAACGCTGCTCCACCAGCGTGAAAGTCCCGCGGGAATAAAGGGTCACATCCATGGGGAAATCCACGTCGGCGGCGCACAATCGCGTGGCGTCGAAGGCCAGCAGCCCCACCTTGAAGGCGTACAGCATGGAATCCGTGCGAGTCAGCGACCGCTCCAGAATAGGTTTGCCGAATCCCGACGCGCCGATGATCTGGTATGGCGTATCGGGACCGATCTCCACCCAGTTACCCTCGGGATATATCAGGAAGAGCCGGTGCGCCGAATCGCCGGCCATCTGCCCGCCGACCAGCGAATAGAGATTGAACTTTAGCTCGGCGCGTTCCAGCGCCTCGGCGTCCTCTTTGGCCACGCGGCGCACCTGTTGCGCATAGAGATTCACCACGCGGTAGAGTCGGTCGCGCGTGCCGCTTTCGCGGGCGAAGGCCTCTTCGAAGAAGAGCAGCGCCTTATCGCGCAGCGAACGGAGCCCCGAGGTCATTACGAAAAAGGCGAAACCGGGTCCCTGGTAGCTGGCCGTCTTGCGCGCCACCAGGCACTCGTTGCCCGCCACCACCCGCGTGTCGGAGATTGCTACCAGCCCTTCCTCTACTGTGATACCCAGGCAAAAGGTCATGAATTCATCCCGGCTATCCGCCGGCGCCGAGAGAGGCGGACCGTTGGGCGAAGAAGTCCCCGCGGATGCATTCATCAATTGTATTCATTTTTAGCTGCAGCCCGTCGAAAAACTCGTGCAGCCCCGATTGCAGGATAGGATCCACCTGGGCGTAATCCAGTTCCGACCGCAGCAGGCCCAGCCGCTGCTCGGCGGCGCAGGAGAACGCGCCCAGCCGCGTGCCCGTAATGGCGTGCAGCGAATTGTCGGCCAGCCCGATGCAATACCGCACGGCGCGTGGAAACTCGCCATCCAGCAGCAGAAACTCCACCACCCGCTCCGGCGCGATGCGTCCGAAACATTTGCGGTACATTTCGAATCCGCTCACCGATTTCAGCACCGCGCCCCATTGAATGTCGTCGTAGGGCGTGCCCACGTCGCTTACCGAGGGCAGCAGGATGAAGTATTTTACGTCCAGAATGCGGGTGGTCTTATCGGCGCGCTCGAGCGACGTGCCCAGGCGAATGAAGTGCCAGGCTTCGTTGTGGCTCATGGTGGAATGCTGAATGCCCTGAAACAAATGGCAGGCCATGCGCACTTCCCGGCAGAATTGCGGCAGCCCCTCGGCGAGCGGCTTGCGGCTTTCCATGGCGATCAGCAGGTACAGGCTGTTGATCTGTTCCCACATTTCCGACGAGATGGTCTCGCGCACCGAGCGGGCATTCTCGCGCGCCGCCGTCACGCACGAATAGATGGAGTTGGGATTGCGCGTATCGAACGCCAGGAACTGCACCACGTTGTCCAGCGTGGCCTCTCCATGTTGCTCCAGAAAGGCCGCGCGATCGCCCGTGGTGTCGATGATCGGCTGCCACTGTTCGCCGAATCCACTGGGCAGGTCGAGCATCAGGTTCTGATTGACGTCGATGAAGCGGGCCACGTTTTCGGCGCGCTCGATGTAGCGGCCCATCCAATAGACGGCCTCCGCCACGCGGCTGAGAAGGGGGCGCGGCCGGTAGGTGCTGGTCACTGTTGTTGCCCTCCGGCGGGCTGCTGGCCGGGCTGGACACCGTCCGCCGGGTGGGAAAGCACCCAGGTGTCTTTACTGCCGCCGCCCTGCGACGAATTCACCACCAGCGAACCTTTCTTCATGGCCACGCGCGTCAAGCCGCCGGGAACCACGTAGATATCCTTGCCGCAGAGAATGTACGGGCGAAGGTCCACGTGCCGCCCCTCGAAATGGTCGTCGACGATGGTGGGCACGCGCGACAGCGCCGGCGTGGGTTGGGCGATATAGTTGCGCGGATTCGCCTGAATCCTGCGGC
>CAZARO010000779.1:0-3558 GCA_964487165.1 uncultured Solibacteraceae bacterium
GCTTCGAAGTGAAAAAAGGCGAAATCTTCGGCCTGCTGGGGCCGAACGGCGGCGGCAAATCCACGCTCTTCCGCATTCTCTCCACCATGATGGTGCCCACCAGCGGGAGGGCCTCCATCGCCGGGCACGATGTGGTGAAGGAAGCCGCCGCGGTGCGCCGCCAGGTGGGCGTGGTGTTCCAGACGCAGAGTCTGGATAAAGCCCTCACCGTGGAGGAAAATCTGCGCGCGCAGGGCCATCTGCATGGCCTCAGCGGAGCGCTGCTCAGCGAGCGCATGGAAAGCGCGATGCAGCGGCTGGGCATCGGCGATCGCCGTAAGGACTTGGTGGAAACGCTCTCCGGCGGACTGCGGCGCCGCGTGGAGATTGCCAAGGCGCTGCTGCATCGCCCGCAGGTGTTGCTCATGGATGAAGCGTCCACCGGGCTTGACCCCTCGGCGCGCCGCGATCTCACCCGGCACGTGGAAGATCTGCGGAAGAACGAAGGCGTCACCATTCTGCTGACCTCCCATATCTTGGAAGAGGCCGACCGCTGCGACCGCCTGGTGCTGCTCCACAAGGGCGACATCGTAGCGCAGGGGTCTCCCAACGAATTGCGATCGAGCATCGGCGGCGACGTTGTAGTGCTGGCGGCGGCCGACGCGCCGGCGCTGGCCGCCAGCATCAGCGAGCGCTTCCATTTGAAGACTTCGGCGCGGGAAGGCGAAGTGCGCGTGGAAATCGAAAACGGCCACCGCTTCATCGCCGAAGCAGTGGAGGCGTTTCCCGGCGCGGTGACTTCCGTGGAACTGCACAAGCCCACCTTGGAAGACGTATTCGTGCGGCAAACGGGGGCGTCCATTGAATAGCTTCATCCTGCCCGCGGTGACCCTGTGGCAGCGCGAACTGGTCCGCTTCTGGCGGCAGAAAAGCCGTGTCCTGGGAGTGGTGGCGTCGCCGCTGGTCTTTTGGCTGTTGATGGGCTACGGCTCCAACGACCTGGCGCGTTACTATGCCGGCGCGCTGGTGCTGACGGTGATGTTTTCGGCCATCTTCTCCACCATTTCGATCATCGAAGATCGCCGCGAGGGCTTTCTGCTCTCCATGCTGGTCTCGCCTGCGCCGCGCACCAGCATGGTGCTCGGCAAGATTCTGGGAGCGGCCACGCTGGCGTGGATTCAGGGGCTGATCTTTCTGGCATTTGCTCCCCTGGCGGGCGTCCGCATCGGCCTGCTGCAGGTGATCTCCGCCGCGGGCGCGATTTTTCTGGTCTCCTTCACGCTCACCGGCCTGGGCTTCGTGATCGCCTGGAAGATGGACTCCAGTTCCGGCTTCCACGCCATCATGAATCTGCTGCTGGTGCCCATGTGGATGGTCTCGGGCGCGCTGTTTCCCATGGCGACAGCGCAGGGCGTGATTCGCGCCATCATGTGGATCAATCCACTGACTTATTCCATCTCTCTGCTGAACGGGCTGCTCGGTCTGCCGAATGCGAGCCCCGGTCCGCTGCAAAGCGCGGCCGTCACGCTGGCATTCGGGCTGGTGCTGCTGATCGTGTCGGGCCTGCTCGCTTCGCAGAAAAGCACCCGGAGCGCCGCATGATCCGCGCGCTTCCGGTCTTCGCGCTGGCTTTGATTCTGGGGGCGTGTATCCAGCCCAAGGAACTCCAGGTGTTCGGCCAAATTCCCGAGTTCCAGCTTACGGCGCAGACCGGCCAGCCGTTCGACAGCAAGACCCTCGACGGGCATGTGTGGGTGGCAGACTTCATCTACACCACCTGCACTGGCCCGTGCCCCATGATGACCACCCACATGCGGCAACTGCAGAACTCCACCGCGGAGATCCCCGACGTGCTGCTGGTATCGATCACGGTGGATCCGGCGCACGACACGCCGGCGGTGCTGACGGAATACGCCGGCCACTTCAAGCAGGACCCCTCGCGCTGGTTCTTCCTCACGGGCGATCAGGCCACCCTCAACGATCTGGGCGTGCATGCGTTCAAGCTGAATAGCGTCGATGGCAGCCTGACGCACAGCACGCGATTCGTGCTGGTGGATCGGCAGCGGCGCATTCGCGGCTTTTACACCTACGGCGAGGATGGCTTCATGCCGCAATTGCTGCATGACGTGCGGCAGTTGGAACGGGAACATAAGTAGCTCCCGCAAGAATCAGCCGGCAAGGTAAGTGTCAGCCCACTCCGGCTAAAGCCCTCCGCGGACTAAGGAGGGAGTTGCGATAGTCGGCTGATCGACCGCTCCCTTGCGGTCGCGGCTCGGTAGGCTCTTGCGAACACAGAGTAGCCATTCCGAGCCGCGCGCGCTAGCAAGCGGTTCTTCGAATAAGGCAACTCCCTCTAAGGTCCGCCCGACTGCGGTATGGAGTACATGGCAACTCTCTCCGTAGTGATCGTATTACAGATCTGAAACACTTGTGTCCGGGTCCGCAACGTGGTTAACTTGGTTTGAGGTTCAGCCATTATGCCGCGAACCGTTCCTCTTGTCGCTGCCCTCTTTCTTCTCGGCCGGTTCCTGCTACCGGCTTCCGGCCAGGTTTCCGGCGCAGGCTCTATCCAGGGCCAGACGATTCACGCCATAACCGGCGCTCCGCTGCGGGACGTGGTTATTAGTCTCACCGGCCCGTACGACACTCCGGTCTTATTAAGAACCCGGCGCACGCTACCCTCCGCCGCCCGCGCGATTTCCGATGAGCACGGGTACTTTCAGTTTTCCGGCCTCCGTCCGGGATTCTATCAGGCGACCACGCGCCGCAGCGGATTCGTCACCTCAGCCGCCGACCGCGCCGCGTTGGCGGTCGACTTGATCCCGGTGCGCGCCGGGGAGCAGGTCCGCGACGTGTCGCTGAAGCTGACGCCGGCTTCCGCAGTCACGGGCAAGATCGTCGATGCCACCGGCGAACCGCTCGAGGACGCGACCGTCTCCGTGTTGCAGGTGACGTGGTCCGTGCCCGGACGGCCGTATTACTCGCAAGTAGCGAGCACGCGCACCGACGATCGCGGCGTTTATTGGGCCTCCAGCCTGCCCGCCGGCACTTATAGCTTGCGGGTGGATCCGCCGGCCCTGCTTACTCAGTTCCGCGATCCCGCCGGGCTTGGTTACGCCACCACTTACTATCCCGACAGTAGCGATCCCGCCGGAATGAAGATGTTCGAAGTAAGCGTAGGAGCCACGAAGAGCGTCGACATGAAGCTGAAAAAGTCGCGCGTTTTCCGCGTCAGCGGCCGCTCGGTCGGGTCCAACGGCCTGGGAAGCGGTCCAGGCGCGGTCGAGCTTCTGCGCGCGGACTCCTCCAGGCAGACGGCCGTGGGCACCGGGACCTCCGCCCGCATGGATGGCACTTTTGAAATTGCGGGCGTGCCAGCGGGGTCGTATGTGCTCGCCGTTGCTTCCAACGGCGCCAACACCGCATCGTTTGGCCGCCGGCGCGTCGATGTGGCCGCGGACATAGCTTCCATCCACGACCCAGACGGTCAGGTCGCCCCGCTGGTCGACCTTCTCGATGTACGGCGGCTTCAGCGGCGATGGCATTGTGGCTCTCCTTCGTGTGGCCGTCAGATTACCC
>CAZARO010000780.1:0-3556 GCA_964487165.1 uncultured Solibacteraceae bacterium
TCGGATCAACGGGAAGCTGCTTCTCCAAGACGATGCTATGCTCCCAGCTATCGCCAAAATCATACTCGTAGAGAGCCTTAGAGCCGACCCTCCCAAGTATGCAGCGTTCCTCCCAGATGGCCGAATACATCTCCAATTACAAGCGGCCGGAGGTCTCACTGGTGGGTTCGGGAGCGGGTGCGGACGTATTGGGCGGAGTCGGCGATTTGCCGGCGGATAGCGTCAAGGCGATTTTGAGTGCCTTCCCGCGGCTGCAGTTCAAGCAGCAGTTTGTGCAAACATGCGGTGAAATTGCGAACAAATATCCCGGCGTGGCCCGCCGTACTTTCATGCGCGATATCGCCGAGCGAACGAATCCGGCTTACAAGGTGTCCAACAGTTGCGACGCCATCGCCAAGGCGCTCTTCAGCGAATAGGTTGGCCGCGTCGGTGTTCGTCCCCGGGTTTCCTGCCTAACCGTAACCTTGGGCGCGCGTTTAAGTATACAGAACTATGCAGACTCTTCTGGCCGACCTGCGCTATGGATTTCGACTGCTGCGGCAATCGCCGGGATTTACTGCCATCGCGATCCTCGCGCTAGCCCTGGGGATCGGCGCTAATACGGCAATTTTTTCAACTTTTGATGCCGTGTTGTTGCGGCCGCTGCCGTTTGCCGATCCGGATCGCCTGGTGATGGTGTGGGAGGACTCGAGTTCCATTGGATTCGCGCACAACACGCCAGCGCCCGCGAATTATTTCGATTGGCGCGAGCAGAATCAAGTGTTCACCGACATCGCGGCGACGCGGGCGCGCACGCGTGCCATCACGGGCGATGGCGCCGCCGAACAAGTGCTCGGTTACCAGGCGACCGCGAATTTCTTTCCGGTCCTGGGAGTCGCGCCGGCGATCGGTCGGACGTTCACCGAAGCCGAGGATCGCGACGATGCGAAGGTCGTGGTGATCGGCTACGCGCTCTGGCAGCGTCGCTACGCGGGCGCGAGCGATATTACCAACCGGACGATTCTGCTGGATGGCGAAAGCTATCGCGTGATCGGCGTGATGCCGCGCGACTTCGTGTACCGCGATATCCGGCGGGTTTTCTGGATTCCGATGCACGTGACACCGCAACTGCGCGCGATGCGCGGCAGCCACTACCTGAATTGCGTCGCGCGATTGAAAGCTGGCGCGACGATCGCGGCGGCCAGCGAGGAAATGCGCGCGATCGCAAACCGGTTGCGCGCGCAATACCCGGATGACAATCGCGACGTCGGCGCGGTAGTGATGCCGATGAAGGAAGATCTGCTGGGGCGGATGCAGACGGTTCTGGTGGTCCTGATGTGCGCCGCGGGATTCGTACTGCTGATCGCGTGCGCGAACCTGGCGAGTCTGCTGCTGACACGGGCGGTCGCGAGAAAGCGCGAGATCGCGATCCGCGCCGCGTTGGGCGCGGGACGAATGCGGCTGATCCGGCAGATGATAACGGAAGGCGCGCTGCTTTCGCTCGCCGGCGGCGCACTGGGATTGGGATTCGCGTTCGCGGGGATGCAGGCGTTGACGAGACTGGTGCCGCTGGGGCTGCCGTCGACGGCGAAACCGGGGATCGATGCGCGATTGCTGTTGTTCACCTTCGCGCTGTCGCTCGCGACGGGCGTGATCTTCAGCCTGATTCCGGCCCTGCAAGCGTCGCGGGCATCGGTGAATGACGCGCTCAAGCAAGGTGGAAGATCGGGCGCGGACACCCACGGGCGCAGAACCAGCGACGCTCTGGTGGCGCTGGAAGTTGCGGCGGCGCTGGTGCTCCTTACGGGCGCGGGGTTGATGATCGAAACCATGGCGAAGCTGCGGTCGATCGATCTCGGGTTCCGCCCGGATCATTTATTGACGCTGCGGACGCCGCAAGGGTCTCTGTACAGCGACAGCGTCAAGGCTCTGGAGTTTCAGCAGGGCGTGCTCGATCAGGTGCGCGCGCTGCCGGGCGTGGAGGCGGCGGCGTACGCCTCCACGCTCCCCTTCCAATCGAGCGGCAACACGCAAGGCTATCGACTGGAAAGCATAGAAAAGGACTTGCATTTCTCGCCCGACGCTCTGTATCGCGCGGGGTCGTCGAACTATTTGCAGATGCTCCGCGTGAAGTTGCGCGAAGGGCGCTTTTTCGATGGCAGCGAGACGCCCACGTCGCAGTTGGTGATCATCATCAATGAGACGTTCGCGCGGCACTACTGGCCGAATCGGTCGCCTGTTGGGCGTCGCATTTCAATCGACGGCCCACAGGTGAAATGGCGGACGATCATCGGCGTGGTGGAGGATGTGCAGGAGCGGGGCTACGATCTATGGATGAAGCCGGGGTTCTATATTCCGACGACGCAGGAAGTGTACCCCCCGTCGGATTCGGATTATCTGGCCGTGCGGACCAAGGGCGATCCGATGGCGCCGGTGGCGGCGATCCGGCGCATCGTGGCGTCGATCAATCCCGATGTGCCGGTGGCGAACGTCGAGACCATGGACGACATCATCGATCGCAACGTGGTCGATCGGAGCCAGCAAATGCTGCTGCTGGGCGCGTTCGCGGCGCTGGCGCTGGCGCTCGCGTCGATCGGATTATATGGCGTGTTGTCGTACGGTGTGACGCAGAGGGCTCGCGAGATCGGATTGCGGATGGCGCTCGGCGCCAGCGGATCGAGCGTGGTTGCGATGGTAGTGCGTCACGGATTGGCGCTGACGGGGATCGGGATTGCGATCGGGCTGGCGGGATCGTGGGCGGCCACGCGCTCGCTCAAGAACTTGCTCTATGGTGTGACGGCGACCGATCCGGCGACGTTCGCCGAAGTGGCGGCGCTGTTGACGCTGATCGCCTTCGTGGCATGCTGGATCCCGGCGCGGCGAGCGTCGAAGGTCGATCCGATCAAAGTACTACGCGAGGAGTAGCGGTCCAATCGAAAAGCCAATGGCTCGCTCCAATGTTTAAGGCTACGTGACGATCACTACTCGTCCCGCAGGGCGATGCCGGGATCCACGCGGGCGGCGTGGCGGGCCGGAATATAGCTGGCTGCCGCTCCGGCGGACGCCAGCAGGAGCACGACGGCGGCTGAACTCGCCAGATCGGCCGGGCGCACCTCGAAGAGGAGACTGGTGAGCAATCGATTCAGCAGCAGGGATCCCAGGAATCCTACCGCCAGGCCCACCCCCGCCAGGGTCAATCCCTGCCGCAGCACCATCGTCAGAACGCTACGCCGCGGTGAAAACTGAGCCTCGCTGGTGCTGACCGGCGAGGCTCGAAGGACCCGTGGTAAGGGAAGGACACGGGCCCAAAGCCGGAGCGCTGTTCATTGCCGCTGGACGTCTGCTGATCGCACGCGCCCGCTGCGCAAATCCACGGAGCATGAATAGGAGAACGTGTCGTTCAGAGAGCGCCGGCGCGCGCCAACAACGCCGCTGATCCACCCGGGGCGGCCATTCGACGGGTCTATCCGGCCGAAATTGGCGCTGGGATATCCGAATTGACGCAAGCGGTCGGAGACGGCGTCCTGGCATGCCTGCAGGGCGAAGGCCGGCGGCGGGGCCGGCGGGGGCGGCGGTC
>CAZARO010000781.1:0-3552 GCA_964487165.1 uncultured Solibacteraceae bacterium
TTCGACCTGGTGATGGGGGTGAACGTTCGCGCCGCCTACCTGGCGTGCTACTACGCGCTGCCGTACATGGTGAAGCAGAAATGGGGCCACGTGCTGAATATGTGCCCGCGCCTTTCCACCAGCCCATCGCCGGGCAAGGTGGCGTACATGATTTCGAAGCTCGGCATGGCCTACGTGGCGCTGGGACTGGCCGCCGAGCACGCCGCCGACAACGTCGCCGGCAACACTCTCTGGCCGCGCACCATTATCGAGAGTCAGGCTTCCATCAACTGGAATATGGCCGGACGCTCGCAGTGGCGCACGCCGGAGATCGTGTGCGACGCCTCGATGGCCATCTTCGCGCAGGAGCCGCGGACGTCGACCGGGCGCCAGTGGATCGACGAGGAGGCACTTACGGAGCTGGCCGGCATCACTAACTTCGACGGCTATTGGTGCGAAGGCAAGCCTCCCGAGCGTCCCATTTATATCGATAAGTGGTAAGGCGGCTGGATCTGGGCGCGGACGCCGCACGGTATACACGGTGCTTACCGATCGCGATCCTCTTCGATGATCTGCGGGCTGTCGCCGACTTGCGGCATTCGAGCCCAGATTTCCCGCATGGAGTCGAAGATAAGGGCCTTCCTGCCGGTCGGCATGCGCTTCGAAGGGGTGATGGGGCGTAACTCCGCCACGGGCTCGCCGCGGCGCTCGATGACGATTACTCCGCCCTGCTCGGCTTCGCGCACCAACTCGGAAGTGTGGTTGTGGAGTTCTCTGACCGAGGCCTTCCTCATGTGGTAGATCGTAGCGCAAGGCGATAGTTCGCCGTAGTGACTCTTACGATTAGCATGATATACTCACTGTATGAGTAAGCGTCTTCAGGTTCTGCTTCCGGATGAAGAAATGGCCGGTATTCAGCGGCTGGCGCGACGCGAACGCGTGAGCGTAGGGGAATGGGTCCGCCGGGTGCTTCGCGAGGCACGCACCCGGAAGCCTATTAACGATCCGGAAGTCAAGCTGAAGGCGGTCCGGCGGGGGGCCGAATACTCCTTCCCAACCGCCGACATCGAGCAAATGCTCGACGAGATCGAACGGGGCTATCAGGCTTGATCTTCATCGACTCGAATGTACCGATGTACCTGATTGGAGGAGTACATCCGCACAAGAGCGATTCCCAGGTCTTGTTGGAGCGGCTGATTGCGGCAGGAGAACGCCTGGTGACCGATGCCGAAGTACTGCAGGAGATCCTGCATCGCTACACGGCAATAAACAAGCGAGCCGCCATCGGGCCGGCATTCCAAGTTATCCTGGACATCGTCGATGAAGTTTTCCCGATTGAAAAGGCCGATGTTCTTCGGGCCGGAGAGATCGCCCAGAATCGATCGTTATTCTCGGCGCGGGATTCGATTCATATCGCGGTAATGGAACGCCACGGAATACGATCGCTGATGAGCTTCGATGGCGACTTCGATCGCTGGCCTGGCTTGAAGCGGATTCATCAGATCTGAGCGAAGCGCGTTCAATTCTTTGTCGGCCTTTCCGCGTGGTCAATGACTAGGACTTCGACCGGGCCCTTCGCCGATTGCAGCCGGAGTCCTAGTTGCTCTTGCAAGCCGGCGGAGATCGATGGGTAGGCCGAAAAGTCGGCGCACCCCCCACTGTTCGGGCCAGGCGAAGAGGCTCCGCCGAGACCGCCGGGAGTGGTGCAAGGATCGAATTTCAAGTCCACGTCGAACTTTTCCTTGTAACCCGTCTTATCGATGACGGTGCGGCCCACGATTGCCATGAGGTTATCGAGGAATTCCGGCATCGTTATGGCGTAACCGGTAAGCTCATAAAATCGCCTGGCGATGCCTCCGCAAATTTTCGACCCCAGCGGCGGAGGGGGACTACCAGGATCGAGCGCGATGCAACTCCCCGCTTTCGTAGGCGCGATCTTGGGGCCGCCTTTCGTCACGGCCAGTTCATACACCTGCAGTTCGCGCGTTTCACGATGCAGCGTGAGCTTGAAGCGGTCCGCCAGCAGCGATTGCAGCATGGGTTTCATCTGGGCGTAAGTGGCATTGCCCACGGCCTTCGCAACCACGTCGAATCCGTCGGAATCCATCCACGAAGGGCCTCCCACAATCTGAAAGTCGTTCACACCGTACGCCGTCAGAATGAGTCCTTTGAGAGTGACCATCGGCAGCTCGAACCGGCCGTGGCTGCTGGAGCGCGCCATCGACATCCACGCGTTGTACGTCATGCTATTTTCCGTGACTGGATGGGGGAACGGCTTGATGGAGGCGACTTCGAATTCCGGGCGAGTCTGGTTCGATTGTGCGGCGAGCAGAGCGACGGCAGCGATAGCGGCGAACCAAAATCTTCGATCCATGATCTTGCATGCTACCGATCTATCGTCACCGAAGTTCGATCCAGCGCCGTCTTCTTTCCGCGCCACACGAACTCGCCAGTGAGGCCGGGCGGCAGGCGAACGGACCCCTTGAGCCCCGAGGCGCCCACCCGATCGAAGGTCACTTCGATCATCCCCAACGCGTGCGGCATCGACGCTTCCACGTGCCGCAGGCTCCCCAGCGCCGGCGCGATCCGCACTGTCCGGAAGCCCGGCTCGCCCGGCTGGATCCCCGCTATCGTGGTCAATAACTCGTACACCGGCGTGGCGCTCCACGGGTGGCATTCCGAGCGCGGATTGCCGTCGGATTCTCCGAAGGTGGTCATCCCGTTGGCGATCATGTTTTCCCACGGGCCGAGATTGTCCACGTAGCGGTCGCCCACGCCCGCCTGGCTCATGGCGCGGCCCAGATAATAGCGGAAATAGAGCTGCACCTGGGGTAGGGAATTGTCGCTCATCAGGCGGTCGAGCAGGCCGGCCTGTTCGGCGCGGGGCACGGTGTCGGTCAGAATCGCCAGGATGTTCGCCTGCCGGCTGAAAAACTTGTGCGAAGGCGTATCGGCCAGGAGCTGGCGGGCGCGATCCCAGCACAAGTGGGAGACGGCATCCCTTACCGCCGCCGCCTGCCGCCGATAGCGCTGGGCCTCGGAGTCCTGGCCGAAGCGGGCGAACAGGTCGGCGGCATCGTCGAGCGCCATCACATAGAACAGGCTGTGGACCGCCATGCCCGGATGGCCTTCCTGCTTCACAATCGCCTCCCGCTGCCGGTCGTAATCGGAGTCCACGAAATCGAGCTGAAACAGCGGCGGAATCAGCCCCTCGGGCGTCTTTTCGCGGTCATACCAACCGAGCACCTGCTCGATCCCCGGGAGGTATCGCCGCAAATACTCATCGCCGCCGCGATTGCGCCAATAATCGTGCACCATGGTCACCCAGGCCAGCGAATAGAGCGGCGTGAATTGCTCCAGGTCCGCCGGGTAGCGCGATTGCGTCAGGCCGAAGGGCGCGCGGGAGGCATCGAATTGCTCCAGCGCCTGCCGGTAGAGCGTGTCGTCGCCGGTGGCCGTCAGCCAGGCCAGCGACTGCAGCTTGGTGTCGCCCACGTACTGGATGCGCTCCCAATACAGATCGCTCACGAAGACATCCTGCGCGGTTAGTTGGAGCGTGCGCCAACCGGTGTC
>CAZARO010000782.1:0-3552 GCA_964487165.1 uncultured Solibacteraceae bacterium
CACCGTAGTCCGCTACGGCACCGGCGTGTTCCTCACCGATCAGCCCATCGGCCTCACGGCCGACCGCGTAAGCGTCAAGAATGGGTTGCTCGAAGCATCGGCAAATATCGTGGTGGTGCCCGCCGATCCGGAGCAGCCCAAGGTGCAGCTGCGCGGCGACGAGATGTACATGTTTCTGAGGATCGCGGACGCCACCTTGCGCGGCAACGTCCGCCTGAGCGGTCTTCCTATTTCCCGGCCGGAGATTCGGGGCTTTTACGCCCATCCATTCCCGCCGGAGATCATCAAGTAGTGGATGCTAAGCAGAGCGTCATGAATATTTGCGCGTCCGCTCCCTGACGGTCACGGCTCTGTAAGAGGCCGCGCGCGTGAGCAAGCGTTGATCGCGCAGCGATCAACGACGTCGTGTCTAACCGTTGGACTTGGCCGGCCCTTCCTGGAGCACCATGTCGAGCGCGGCGTTAAATTTCCCCATCTCCTCATAGGTGCCCACGGTCACCCGCACCATCTGGGGCCACTCCTGCCATACGCGGCCGATCATCACTTTGTGCTGCGCCATAGCGGTGTTCACCTGCTGCCCGGTCATGCCCTTCACCTGCATCATGAAGAAGTTGGTGACCGACGGAATGTAAGTGACGCCGACTTTTTCCAGGTGTTCGAAGGCCAGATCGCGATTCTTCTTGTTTTTCGCGGCCCTCTCCACCAGCATGCTCGGACCGACTTTCATGCTCGCCGCGGCGCACGCCGTCGCGGTAACCGGCATGAAGCCGGCGCCGCCGAACTCGCGCACTTTGCTAATCAGGTCCGGGCGTCCGTAAGCCGCGCCCGCCCGCAGGCCGGCCATGCCGTAGATCTTCGAGAAGGTCCGCAGCACCACCACGTCCTTGCCCTGTTTCACGAGGTCTGTGGACGCGTTCTCCATGCCCGAAAAATGGACGTAGGCTTCGTCGATCACCAGCACGGCGTCCTTCGGCTTGTTCGCCAGAATGTACTCCAGGTCTTTCCGCGGCGTGAGTGTGCCGGTGGGATTGTTGGGATTGCAGATGTAGAACGCGCCTGCGTTCGGGTCGGCCTTAATCATGGCCTCGACGTCGTGCGAATTGTCCTTGCGCAGCGGCACCTTGATGGTCTTCGCGCCAATCCAGCGGCCCGCGCCGCTGCCGTAGCCGGGACCGCCCATCACCCAGGCTCTGGTGGGCGAAGTGAACGCCGCCGCGCTGTTCGCCAGGGGAATGCTCGATCCCGGGAAGGCGATCACGTGATCCTGCGGCACGTTTTCCGTCGAGGCCAGCAGGGCGTTGAACTCCAGGTTTTCGCCCTGCGGCGAATAGCGCCAGCCCATCGGCGCCACTTTAATCAGGGCCTCTAACCCCTCTTTGCAAGGGCCCATCGGGTTCTCATTGGATGTGATGCGGACCACATCCGGATCGAAAGCCCTGGCGCCCATACCGCCGCCCCGGCGTCCGCCCCCGGTCACGGCGGCCTGCTGTTGTTCGGCCTGCTGTGCCATGGCAAATTCGCTAAAGAATGGAATGGCGGCAGCTGCCCCCATGGAAATCCGGGCGATGTGCCGGCGGGAAAAGCCTCGTTGCAGCAGCGATTCGGTGAGTTTTGACGTTAGTGCCATGAATATCGAAATCTCCTCTTTGGTTACCACCCCGGGATGAAAACGGATTGAGGTTGCGAGCGGGCGGCGGAGACTTGCGTCGCCAAATGGGAGGGAATGCCAACTCGGACCCCCTAAGAGACACCAGGACGCGCGACAGGGCGGCCTGCAGACAGCATAATGCCGGTTAGCGGGATGATACCGTCAAGCTCGCCATAAGTCAAGGAAAAACGGGTGCGTTTGGGCCAGCGGGCCCCGGGGAAGATGCGGCTCAGCGCTCCCTCCGCGTCCTCCAAGTTTTTTCTTGTCTTTCCTCAGCGTCTCGGCGTCTCGGCGATGAATTTTCCTACCGCGCCTTGGCCGGCCGCGCCTCCGACTCCGTGGCCTTCAGGGGCAACAGGTGCGGCGCGAGCTTCTCCATCGCGGCGTCCACCGTTAGCCCGTATTTCGCCCGCAGCGCGTCGATCTTACCGTGCTCGATAAACTGATCGGGCCAGCCGATACGTACCACCGGAGTGTCAATCCCGAGATCGCTCAAAGCTTCCAGCACCGCGCTGCCGAAGCCCCCCAGCAGGACGTGGTCCTCCACCGTGAGCACCACATCCACGGTGCGCGCGAAGAACTCCAGCATCTCCTTGTCGATGGGTTTGACGAAGCGGGCGTTGACCACCGCCGCGGCGATGCCCTGCACTTCCAACTTCAATGCAATCTCCATCGCCATGGGCACCATCGCCCCCAGCGCGAAGATGGCCACGCGATCGTTCTCGCTATGATGCAGCAGTTCGGCCTTACCGATGGGAATGGCGGTCGGCACGTCTTTCACCGGCGTACCGGGCCCTACCCCGCGCGGATAGCGCACCGCGATCGGGCCATCCCATTTCATGGCCGTGTACATCATGTCGGCTAACTCGTTCTCGTCCTTGGGCACCATGTGGACCAGGTTGGGAATGCCGCGCAGATAACTGATGTCGAAGACGCCGTGGTGCGTGGGCCCGTCGTCGGCGGAGAGCCCGCCGCGGTCCATGCAGAAGACCACCGGCAGATTCTGCAGACAGACGTCGTGCACAATGGGGTCGAAGGCGCGCTGCAGGAAGGTGGAATAGATGGCGCAGAACGGCTTGAAGCCTTGCGCCGCCAGTCCGGCCGCGAATAAGACGGCGTGCTCCTCGGCGATACCCACGTCGAAGTACTTATCGGGATGGTGCGGCTGGAACCGGTCGAGACCCGTGCCGTTGGGCATGGCGGCGGTGATGGCGACTATCTTGTCGTTATAGTTGGCTAACTTCACCAGCGTGTCCGCGAATACTTCGGAGTAAGTGCGCCGGCTGAGCGGCTTGGTCTCGCCGGTTTCCGGATCGTAAGGCCCCAACCCGTGAAACTTCTTCTGCTTCTGCAGCGCCGGCTCGAAGCCCTTGCCCTTTTGGGTGAGCACGTGCAGCAGCACCGGACGGTCGGCCTTCTTCAAGAATTCGAGCGACTTGATGAGCGTGGAAATATCGTGCCCGTCGATGGGGCCGTAATATTTCAGCCCCAGTTCCTCGAAAATCACGCTCGGCCACAGCATGCTCTTAGCGGCCTCTTCGGCCTTGCGCGCCATTTTCAGGGCGCGGTGGCCACCTAGCATCTCCACGAACTTGCCGGCGCGGTCATGCAGATAGTCGTAGCGCGGGCTGGTGACGATATGGTGCAGATAACTGGCGATGGCCCCCACATTCTTGTCGATGGACCACTCGTTGTCGTTGAGCACCACGATCATGCGGCGCGTATGGTGCGCAATGTTGTTGAGCGCTTCGTAGGTGATCCCGCAGGTGAACGCGGCGTCCCCCGCCACCGCCACTACATGCTCCTTGCCGCCCATCTTGTCACGCGCTACCGCCATGCCGAGCGCGGCGGAGAGCGCCGTGCCCGCGTGCCCCGCGCCATAGCAATCGTGCGGACTCTCGGTG